>JAITUD010000396.1 GCA_031286555.1 Microbacterium sp.
AGGGTCAGCACCGCCATGACCGAGAGGTAGATGCCGACCATCCACGACGAGCCGTCCGCGGCCGCCCACAGCCACACGGCGATCAGCGGGGCGACGGCCGCACCGAGGATCGACGAGACGTTGTACGCGATCGCCGAGCCGCTGTACCGCACGTTCGTCGGGAACAGCTCGGGCAGCAGCGCACCCATCGGGCCGAAGCTCAGACCCATCAGCAGGAACCCGAGGATCAGGAACGCCTGGGTCATCGCGACGCCGTTGGGGTCGCTCGCCACGGGGCCGAGGAACCACGGGAAGGTGAGGCCGAACAGGATGATCGCGATCGTCACGCCGATGAGCAGCTTGCGACGACCGATCCGGTCGGCCCATGGCCCGGACACCATCGTGAAGATGCCGAAGAACACCACTCCGACGATCTGCATCAGCACGAAGTTCGTGTATCCGAAGCCCTGGCCCGGATAGAACTGTGCGGCGAACGTGGCGGCGTCGAAGGGCAGACCCTTCGCCTCTGCAGCGGCCTTCGCCGCGGCGGATGCGGCCTCGAGGGATGCGGGCTTGGTGCCGTAGCTCAGTGTGAAGTTCGTCATCAGGTAGAACAGCACGTAGGTCGCCAGCATGATGAACGTGCCGAGGATGAGCTGCTTCCAGTAGTGCCGGAAGACGGTCGCCAGCGGCATCTTGCGGATGACGCCCTTGTCCTCGGCCCTCTTGAAGGTGTCGGACTCGACGAGCTTGAGGCGCACCCACAGGCCGATGATCACCATCACCGCGGAGAACAGGAACGGCACGCGCCAGCCCCAGCTCAGGAACGCCTCCGACTTCAGAGCGGGGTCGGACTGGTGCGGCAGCGCGAAGTTGATGATCAGGAACAGACCGTTGGCGATGATGAACCCGAGCGGGGCGCCGAGATGCGGGAAGGTGCCGTACCAGGCGCGCTTGCCGGTCGGCGCGTTCTCGGTGGCGACCAGCGCCGCTCCGGACCACTCGCCGCCGAGCGCGAAGCCCTGGGCGAGACGCAGCAGCAGGAGCAGCAGCGCCGCGACCCAGCCGATCTGCTGGAACGTGGGCAGCAGGCCGATCAGGAACGTCGCGATTCCCATGGTGAGCAGGGATGCGACGAGCGTGGCCTTGCGGCCGTACCTGTCGCCGAAGTGGCCGAACACCATCGCGCCGATCGGCCGCGCCACCATGGCGGCACCGAAGACGGCGAACGAGGCGAGCAGAGCTGTGGTGTCGTTGCCGGTGGGGAAGAACAGGATCGGGAAGACCAGCACGGCAGCCGTGGCGTACGCGTAGAAGTCGTAGAACTCGATCGTGGTCCCGATGAGGCTCGCGAGGATGACCCGTGATCGGGGGTTCGCGGGCGCGCTTGTCGTGGTCATGGTGATCCTCCGGTCGTGCTCCTGGGGGCGGAGCAGTCGGGAGTCTACGCGCGTAACAGCCTGCTATCGGGGATTTCAGTGCCAGAAGAAGCCGAGCGCGGCGTTCAGCAGCGCCAGCACACCGACGGCCCAGAACGCGCCCGCCGGCACAGCCTCGCCGCGCTTCTGCTTCGCCATGCCCATGCCGAGGAGACCACCGATGATGATCAGGACGACGAGCTTGACCGTGATCTTGATGTAGAAGCTCATGCCCGGCGTCCACTCGATGCCCCACGGAGCGGCGAGCGCGAGACCCGCGACACCGGCGATGCCCAGGCCGATGTTCATCAGCTGCGTGAACTGCTTCTTGCCACCGAACGCCTGTGCCGCCCAGGCTCCGAAGAGCACGGCGAAGCCGAGAAGGTGGACGAACACGACGACAGCGCGAAGGGTTTCCATGGCTTCAGGCTAGCTGAAACGCCGCGCGAGGAAAGGGCGTTTCGTCTCGCTCGCTGCGCTCCCTCACTCAACGACCGGCGGTGCGCAGCTCCGCGACGACGCGGGCCATCCGCAGCGCGGCATCCGCGGCCTCTGCGCCCTTGTCCTCCTTCGAGCCGGGCAGGCCGGCGCGGTCGATTCCCTGCTGCTCGTCGTCGAGGGTCAGCACCCCGAAGCCGACCGGCTTGCCGGCATCCAGCGCGACCCTGTTCAGGCCGTCGGTGGTCGCCGCCGAGACGTACTCGAAGTGCGGGGTGCCGCCGCGGATGATGACCCCGAGCGCGACGACCGCGTCGGCGCCGCCGGCGAAGGCGGCCTGCGCGGCGAGCGCCAGCTCGAACGAGCCGGGCACGCGCACCAGCGAGTGCGTGGCGCCGGCGGCGTCGAGCGTGCGCTGCGCGCCCGCGATCAGCCCGTCGGTGATGACGTCGTGCCAGGTGCCGGCCACGACGACGACACGGAGGCCGGTGCCGTCGATCGGGGTCTGCGGGGTGGGTGCTCCTGCGCCGCTCATGCGTCGTCCTTTCCGTGCGCGAGAGCCTCGGCCAGCTCGGTCTCGCCGATGATGTGGCCCATGCGGTCGCGCTTGGTCTCGAGGTACTGGTGGTTGTTCGGGCCGACGCCCACGATCAGCGGCACCTGCTCGACGACGTCGAGGCCCAGCTCGCGC
>JAITUD010000400.1 GCA_031286555.1 Microbacterium sp.
CCTGGGGGTTCTGGGTGTCGCTCATGGCCCCGAGCATATGAGGTGGGGCGGACGGTCGGTGGTGGTTCAGCGACTCACGCATTGATGCGCTGAGGGCATCAATGCGTGAGCGGCGCGAGAAGATGCGTCGCGGGCGGGCTCCGCCATCGGAGGGCCAGGGTGCACGGGTGTGCGGGCCGACGCCCGTTCAGTCCCAGTGGCCGGGGCGCTGCAGCACGTGCGAGGTGACGGTCGCACCGTCGGGGCTGACCGCGGCGGTCGCGTAGAGCAGCGACAGAGTCGGGTAGCCGTGCGTCGTGTTGTCGCGGATGATCGCGCGATCGTCGTCGGGGTCGAGCGCCGCGGTCTCCTGGAGCAGCGCGAGCCAGGCATCCGGATCGGCTGCCGCGAAACGCGGCAGCCAGGCGGCGATCCGCGCCGTGCCAGGGTCGTCGAGGTCGTCGTGCGCGATCATGTGCACGCCGGGGTCGACCGGCGTCTCGCGCAGCGAGGCGCCGTCCCAGCTGAGCACGCGGGAGCCCTCGGGCGCGACCTCGAGCAGGTTGAAGCCGTGCATGCGCGGAGAACCCTGCGGTGAGCGTCCGGCGACCGACTCCAGGGCGAGCGAGCCGCGCGAGAGCGCCTGATCGGCCGGCAGGTCGAGCACGTCGGCCCGGTTGAGCAGCACGGCCAGGCGGCGGGATGCGGGGTCGACGGCGAGCCAGGCGCCGCCTGCGCGGCGGTCGCGGATGCCGATCACGCCGGGGTAGGTGTCAGGCCACCAGGGGCCGAGATCGTCCCAGTCGCGCTGCGGGTCCTCATCGCGGACGGCGAGCAGCCGGGCCGAGCCCGGTTCGGTCTCGATCACGACGGTGCACACGCCGCCAGTCTATTCAGCGACCGGAGCTCGGCACCCGGGACCAGTCCGTGGGGGCGGCCCGGTAGCCGTCGCGACGGAGCTCGACGACGGTGGAGATGAGACCCCACAGGGCCACTGCGCTGAGAAGAATCACGATGAACATGGCAGTAACGCTACGTCTGGTGGAAAAAGGCCACGAGTGGCATGATGGACAGCAATCGCAGGAAAACTGCCAACCTGAATCGAGTGTCGATGAAGACCGTCGCGTGCATCATCCAGCCGGGGTTCGCCCCCTTCGAATTCGGCATCGCCTGCGAGGTGTTCGGCCTCGACCGCTCCGATGACGGCGTGCCGAACTTCGACTTCCGGGTGGTCGCCGCGGACGCCGGCGAGGTGCCGTCCAAGCTGGGCTTCACCGTCGGGGGAGTGGGCGACCTCTCCTTCGCGCGCGAGGCGGACGTTCTCGTGCTCTGCCCGTTCCCCAAGGAGCAGTGGGATTCGGTCGATCCCCGCATCCTCGACGTGATCCGCGACGCGGGCGAGCGCGGCGCGTGGATACTCAGCGAGTGCAGCGGCGTGTTCGCACTCGCCGAGGCCGGGGTGCTCGACGGGCGCCGCGTGACCACGCACTGGATGTACTCCGACGTGCTGGCCGAGCGGTATCCCGCGGTCACCGTCGACCCCGACGTGCTCTTCGTGCACGACGGCCGCATCATCACCAGCGCCGGCACCGCGGCCGGCATCGACGCCTGCCTGTCGCTGCTGCGCATCGAGCTGGGTGCGGAGCTGACCAACCGGATCGCCCGGCGCATGGTCGTGCCCCCGCAGCGCGACGGCGGACAGGCGCAGTTCATCGACCGGCCGATCCCCGTCGTCGCCGAGGCCTCTCTGTCGAGCCTGGCCAGCTGGGCGGTCGAGCACCTCGACGAGGACCTCTCGGTGGAGAGGCTCTCCGCGCACGCGCACATGTCGCCGCGCACCTTCGCCCGGCGGTTCAAGGCCGAGCACGGCGTCACCCCGGCGGTGTGGCTCACGAGGCAGCGGGTCATCCAGGCGCAGCGGATGCTGGAGCGCACAGACGAGGGCATCGATCAGATCGCAGCGGAGTGCGGGTTCGGCTCGGCGGCCGTGCTGCGGCAGAACTTCGCGCGCATCGTCGGCACCAGCCCCACCGCGTACCGGGCGACGTTCAGCTGTGTCGAGGCTCCGGCCGCCTGACCCCGAAGCGCGAGATCGGCAACTGAGGCAGACTTGAGGGCGTGAACATCGTCGTCGGGGTCACGGGCGGGATCGCCGCCTACAAGGCCGTGCACCTGGTCCGGCTGCTGACAAAGGGGGGGCACGACGTCACCGTCATCCCGACCGAGGACGCATTGCGCTTCGTGGGGCTGCCCACCTGGGAGGCGCTCAGTCGCAACCCGGTGACCACGAGCGTGCACGAGGACGTGGCTCGCGTGCGGCACGTCGCACTCGGGCAGGGCGCCGACCTGGTCGTGATCGCCCCCGCCACTGCCAACACCATCGCGAAGATGGCCGCCGGCATCGCCGACGACCTGCTCGGCACCACGCTGCTCGCCACCGAGGCGCCGGTGGTGATCGCCCCGGCGAGGCACGCCGAGATGTGGCGGCATCCGGCCACCCGGGCTAACATCCGCACGCTGCGCGAGCGCGGCGTGATCATCGTCGGCCCCGCCGAGGGCGAACTGGCCGGCGGCGACTCCGGCCCAGGCCGGATGTCCGAGCCGGAGCAGATCCTGGATGCCGCGCACGCGGCGCTCGCGCCGCAGGACCTGGCCGGGCTGACCGTGGCCGTGTCGGCCGGGGGGACCCGCGAGCCGATCGACCCGGTGCGCTTCCTCGGCAACCGCTCCAGCGGGCGGCAGGGCGTCGCGCTCGCGGCATCCGCCGCTGCGCGGGGAGCCGATGTGGTGCTCGTCGCGGCGAACGTCGAACAGGACGTGCTCGCGGATGCCCGGCATCCGAGCATCCGCGTCGAGGATGTGGAGACCGCGGCCCAGCTGGCCGACGCGATGCGCGCTGTCGCTCAGGATGCGGACGTGATCGTGATGGCCGCCGCCGTCGCGGACTATCGTCCGGCCGAGGCCGCGACGGAGAAGCTGACGAAGGAGGACGGCCTGCTCACGCGCATCGACCTCGTCGAGAACGAGGACGTGGTCGCGGGCCTCGCGGCGAACCGCCCTGGCGAGCAGACGATCGTCGCCTTCGCGGCCGAGACGCTCGCCGATCCCGAGCAGCGCCGCGAGCGCGCCCGGCGCAAGAGGGAGCGCAAGGGCGTCGACCTGCTCGCGGTGAACCGCGCCGATGCCGCGCACGGCTTCGAGCGCGCCGACAACGCGGTCGAGATCATCGGCGACGGTGGTGAGGTCGTCGCCGAGCGCGCAGGCACCAAGACTGAGGTCGCCGATGCGATCTGGGATGCGGTGCTCGTCCACCGCGCAGAGTGACCGGGTACAGTTGCCCGCTGGCGCGCCCCGAAGCGCCACGCTAAACTTTTCGTACTGTAGAAATCTACTTCCATGAAATGGAATCTCAAATGAATGCTCCGCTGCCCGCCTCGACCACGCGCGAGATCGCGCCCGAGCTGGCCCGTTCCTGGCTGCTCGTCGCGGCGACGCGCCCCGAGACCTTCGACGATGCCGCCGCGTCCCACGCCGACGCCGTCGTGCTCGACATCGAGGACGCCGTCGACGCCAGTCACAAGGACGAGGCCCGCGAGGACGTCATCCGCTGGCTGAACACCGAGGGCAACAGCGCCTGGGTGCGCATCAACGACGCCACCAGCGACCACTGGAGCGCCGACCTCGAGGGCCTGCGCTCGGCGGCAGGCCTGAAGGGCGTCATGCTCGCCAAGACCGAGTTCGGCAGCCAGGTGGAGGACACCTTCAACCGCCTCGGCGCCCGGGTCCCCGTCGTCGCGCTCGTGGAGTCCGCGATCGGCATCGAGAACGCCACCGAGATCGCCCGCGCCAAGGGCGCTTTCCGCCTGGCCTTCGGCAGCGGCGACTTCCGGCGCGACACCGGCATGTCCGCCGACCGCGAGGCGATGGCCTACCCGCGCGCCCGCCTGGTGATCTCCAGCCGCGCCGGCGGCCTGCCCGGCCCGATCGACGGCCCCACCGTCGGCTCGAGCCACCCGATCCTGCGCGAGCAGTCCGCGATCACCGTGTCGATGGGCATGACCGGCAAGCTCTGTCTGCAGACCGACCAGACGCCCGTCGTGAACGAGGTCATCAGCCCCACCCGCACCGACGTCGAGTGGGCGTACGAGTTCCTCGAGGACTTCGACGCCCGCGGCCGCATCGTGCGCGACGGCAGCGACCTGCCGCGCCTGGGGCGTGCCCGCAAGATCATGCAGCTCGCAGAGGCCTTCGGCGTCACGCCGAACGGCCGCTGAGCGACCATCCCTGTCGAAGTAGAAGGAGACACCATGACCGAACGACTCTCCGCGGGCGACGCCGCCCCCGCATTCACCCTCTCCGATGCCGAGGGCGTCACGACCTCGCTCTCGGACTACCGCGGCAAGAACGTCGTCGTGTACTTCTACCCGAAGGCCGCGACCCCGGGCTGCACCACCGAGGCCTGCGACTTCCGTGACAACCTGTCGTCGCTCGCCGCCGCCGGCTACGCCGTCGTGGGCGTCTCGCCCGACGAGGTCGCCGACATCAAGTCGTTCTCGGATGCCGAGGGGCTGACCTTCCCGCTGCTGGCAGACACCGACGCGTCCGTTGCGCGCGCCTGGGGCGTGTGGGGCGAGAAGACCGTGGGCGACCGCACGTTCGACGGCGTCATCCGCTCGACCTTCGTGCTGGACGGCGAGGGCGTCGTGCAGCGTGCCGAGTACGGCGTCGAGGCGACCGGCCACGTGGCCCGTCTGCGCGCCGAGCTCGGAGTCTGAGATTATGCCGGGGCGGGCTTGACATCCCGCCCCGGCCACCTCATACTAATTACGCATGCTGAAACAACAGTTCCGGGATACGGAATCGGATCTTCTCGAAGATTCCCGTATAGCCTTACACCCCGGATGCCAGCATGGCTTGAGGTACGAAGATGTCGCTCGAGGAGTTCAACGCGCTTCCGCGTGAGGACGCCATCACCATCGTGAAGCCGGCGCTCGATGTCGCCCGCTGGATCGATGCGATCGTCGATTCCCGCCCCTACGGGTCGGTCGACGAGATCACTGCAGCCGCCGCCGTCGTGGCCGCCCCGCTCTCCGAGGCGGAGATCGACGGAGCGCTGGCGCACCACCCCCGCATCGGGGAGCAGCCCAAGGGCGCCACCGCCGAGGCGGCGCACTCGCGCAGCGAGCAGGCCGGCGTGGACGCCTCCGCCGCCGCAGCGCTCGACGAGGGCAACCGCGCCTATGAGGCGAAGTTCGACCGGGTCTACCTGGTGCGCGCCGCCGGCCGTTCGGCCGACGACATCCTCGCCCTGCTGCAGACGCGGCTCGGCAACACCCCCGAGCAGGAGCTCGCCGTCATCGACCAGCAACTGCGCGAGATCGCTGCGCTGCGCCTGACGGCGGCCATCGAGACTGAAGGAGCACGCGCATGAGCGTCTCTCACGTGACCACCCACATCCTGGACACATCGATCGGACGCCCGGCGTCCGGCGTCGCCGTCGTAC
>JAITUD010000451.1 GCA_031286555.1 Microbacterium sp.
GTGTCCGGCGACCAGTTCACTCCGACCGCGGGAACCACTGTCATGTACCGCTTCGTCAACCAGGCGGTCCCGGCTCTCATGCTGCCGCTGACCGGCGGTGTGGGCCTGGACGTGATCGCCTACTGGTCCATCGCCCTGCTGGCAGCCGGCGCTGTCGCATTGTTCTGGCTGCTCCGGCGCCGAACCCGCCAGGCGTGACCTCCACAAGACCCATCTGACCCTGCAATCCACACAACAAAGAAAGAAACCTCATGAAGAAACCCGATTTCCGGCGGATGGCCGGGCTCGGCGCGGCCGCGCTCGCCATCCTGGCCAGCGTCGTCGTCACGGCGCCCGCCAACGCTGACACGCCGGGCGGCAACGTCCCGCCCGGCCCGTACTCGCTGACGATCACCAAGCTGGAGAACCCGGCTGCGGGCGGCACGCCGACCAGCGGCGTCAAGCAGACCCTCACGGGCGCGACGCCGATCGACGGTGTCAACTTCAGCATCGCTCCGGTCCAGGGCGTCGACCTGTCCACCTCCGCCGGCTGGGCGAAGGCTGCGGACCTCAAGGTCAACAACTCCGGTCAGGTCGTCGACGGCTCGGGCACGGTGTACACCACCGGATCGGCGACGCCGCTGGCGCCGACCGGCCCCGGCGGAGTCACCACCTACTCGACCTCGAACGCGAACGTGTACCTGGTCACCGAGACCAGTGCGCCGAGTGGAGTCCAGATCGGTGCGCCGTTCCTGGTCGAGCTGCCGATGCCGCAGTCCAGCACCAACGGCTGGCTGACCGACGTGTTCGTCTACCCCAAGAACACCAAGCTCGGTGCGCCGGTGAAGACGGTGGACGACTCGGGCGCGCATGCTGTCGGCGACACCGTCAACTGGACCGTGACCAACACGGTGCCGAATCAGGCAGCCGGCAACCCGCTGGTGAAGTACACCCTCTCGGACGAGCTGGACACGCGCCTGACTGCTCCGGACGAGGCCGAGGTCGAGGTGTCACTCGCAGGTGCCGGCGGCGGCGCGATCACGCTGCTGCCCGGTGACTACTCGGTCGACGTGACCGGCCAGGTGCTGACTGTCGATTTCTCGGCGACCGGCCTTGCGAAGCTGACGGCGAACCCGTCGTCGGTGATCACCGTGAAGTTCTCGACGGTCGTCAACTCCGTGGGCGAGGACGGCACCATCACGAACGTGGCGACGCTGACCAGCCAGTCCAAGAGCCAGCTCGACAACGGCACCCCGCCGACCGAGACTCCGTCGAACGAGACGGAGACCACCTTCGGTGACGTGACGCTGCGCAAGACGGACCCCAACGGCATCGTGCTGAAGGATGCCGAGTTCCAGGTCTTCACCTCGCTGGACGACGCGAAGGCCCTCACGAACCCTGTCTCGGTCGACGGCGTCACGACCTTCAAGTCGGACGCCAACGGTGCCGTGAAGATCAGCGGCCTCAAGGCGCAGGAGAACGGTCAGGGCGCGAGCCTGACGTACTACATCGTGGAGACCCAGGCTCCTGCGGGCTTCGGTATCGCCGCGGCCTGGTCGCAGGCTCAGGGTGGCACCGCGGTGACCGTGAACCCGGGCGACGTCAGCCACAACGAGATCATCACCGTGGTCGACCCGCAGGCGCCGGCGATCTCGCTGCCGCTGACCGGTTCGACCGGCACCGCGATCGTCCTCGGTGGCGGGCTTGCCCTCGCGGCGATCGCTGCCGTCGGCGGCACCCTGATCGTCCGTCGTCGCCGTGAGGCGGCGACCCAGGCGGTCTGATCCAGCAGTGATTCCGGTTGGCCACGGGCGAGGACGCTTCTCGCCTGTGGCCAACCTTTTTCAATCGGATGGAGGTCCCCCGATGAACAAGATCCCGCGCACCGCCCCGATCCCGGGGGGCCGCCGAGCCGCCCGCCTCGCCGGTCAACGAAGCCGGACGCCCAGATGGCGGCTGTCCGCCCTGTCCCTCCTCGTGGCGATCCTCTGCCTGGGCGGGGTGAGCGTCGCGCTGTATCCCGCCACAGCGCAATGGTTCAGTGCTGCGGACCAGGCCGAGCAGATTCGCGAGGGCATCAACGATGTGCGGGTGATCGGGCCGGCCAGCCGTGTCAAGGCGCTCAAGGAGGCGAGGGCCTACAACTCCCTCCTTGACGCCGGCGCAGCGGTGCAGGCGAACGAACGAGTCCCCGTCGACACCGGAGCGACGCTGCCCAACGGCTTCGACTACTCGAAGCTCCTCGCCGCGAACAGAGACGGTCTCATGGGACGCATCGTGATCCCGTCCATCAACGCGGATCTCCCCATCTACCACGGCACCAGCGACGCGACGCTCGCCGAGGGCATCGGCCATCTCGAGGGCAGTTCGCTGCCCGTCGGCGGCAAGGGCGCGCACGCCGTGCTCGCCGGACACCGCGGCCTCGCCTCTTCTGCGCTGTTCACGGATCTGGATCAGGTCCACGACGGTGACACGTTCACGCTCTACGTGTTCGGCGAGACGCTCAACTACAAGATCACCAGCATCAGGATCGTCGATCCCGATGATTCGAAGTCGCTCAACCCGGTGCCCGGCAAGGACCTGGTGACCCTCGTCACCTGCACTCCCATCGGAGTCAACAGCCACCGCATCCTCGTCACCGGTGAACGGGTGACCCC
>JAITUD010000092.1 GCA_031286555.1 Microbacterium sp.
CCGCACGAGGCGGAGCCGTGTGCCGGATCGCGTTGGTCAGCCCCTCCCGCACCACCGGCATCAGCGCCAGCAGCACCGGGGCGGACAGCGCGTGCCGCGCCCCCTGCTCGTCGAGGTCGATACGGGTCTCGGGGCTGCGGGCGCCCGCGATGATGTCGCCGAGCGCATCGAGGCCCTCGGCCGGCTGCAGCGGCGCGTCATCCCGCACGATGCCCCGCATGCCGCGCAGCGCGTCACGGCCGCTCTCGAGCACCACGTCGAGGGCGCGCTCGCTCACCTCCGGCTGCTCGCGCAGGAACCCGCGGGCGACCTCGGCCTGCGCGATCATGACGGTCAGCGAGTGCGCGACCACGTCGTGCAGGTCGACGCTGATCCGCGTCCGCTCGTCGGCGAGCGCCTCGCGCACCCGTGCCTCCTCCTGCTCGGCGGCTTGCGCACGGCGCAGGCGCTGCAGCAGTCCGAACGCCCAGGCCGCGGCGTTCGCCGCCGCCAGTCCGAGGAAGGCGCCGAGCTTCCAGATCGGATCGATCAGCTCGGGAGCCGTGACCGCCACGAACGCCGACCCGACGAGGGCTACCGCGATCGCGAGCAGCGCGTACCGCCGCTCGCAACGCACCGCGACCTGATGCACGCACACCAGGTAGGCGAGCGCCGACGGGTACAGCGCCGTCGTCACGCCGGCCGCGACCGGGAACAGCGCGAGCAGCAGCATGACGAGGCTGGCGGCGACGAACGACCCGATCGGATGCCGCGACGCGAAGAACGACACGACATGCAGGGCGACGAACAGCGCACCTGCGGCGAGCGCGTACGGCAGGTCGAGCGCCGTCGGCTGCTGGACCAGCGCCACCAGCGACGCCGGCAGCAGGATCAGCGTGAGCAGCCCGGGGACGAGCAGGTCGAGCCGGAGGGATGCGCGCGGCATGCCCCCATGCTGGCATGCGCGCCGGAGAGGGCGCATCACCCCGTCGGGTGAGTGGTGCGGGAACTCGGAACGAGTCATGATGAAAGGGTGCTCACGATGAACGAACCGCAGGTCTGGACGCTGATCGGCGTCTTCGCCGCAGGCCTGTTCGGCATGATCACGCTCATGTCGACGATGTTCGTGCGCATCGTTCGAACCGAGATCGGCTCGGTCCGCAGCGAGATTCGAACCGAGATCGGCTCGGTCCGTGGTGAGCTCGGGTCGCTGCGCTCCGAGATGCAGTCGGAGTTCCGCGGCATGCATCAACGCATCGACCGCCTCGACAGCGATGTCAACGCCCTGATGAAGCACACATTCGGCATCCAGCGCGACTGATGTGGGGGCGCGAAGAACACACGGATGCTGACGTGGCGTCCGATTGGGCGACCGCGCCCTGGCCCGGTGACGCTGATCGGGTGCAGCGCCGGCTGCGCGCGATGCTGCCCGACGAGTTCGCCGGCCCGGACCTCGACCGGCTTCGCATCAATGTGGAGCTCGACGGCGACGACATCGCGGACCTGCTCATCGACGCGACCGGGCTCGACATCCGCGTGCCCGACTCCGTCTTCAACCTCGACACCGACCCCGCACCGACAGAGCCCGAATCCCCGGCCCCCGAGCCGATCTCCTCGACGGAGGGTGTCACCCGCAGCATCCGGTTCCTCGCCTCACCGGTGCACCTCGAGGGGTATCCGATCGTCGTCGACGTGCAGGCGCACGATGCACCGTTCCGCTGGGTCCGCTACGCCGAACCGATCGAGAAGGGGCGCCCCGACACGGTCGTGTCGGTGGACGAGTCCGTGCACGGTCTCGCTCGGGCGACGGGCTCTGTCGAACTGCGGATGCGCACGGCAGACCTCGGCCCGCTGGTCCAGACCCTGGTGAGCCGGGCGCTGGCGGCCGAAGGTGTGCAGCTGCGCAGGCTGAGGATCGATGTCGCCGCTCACGGTGAGAAGGTGACGATCGCCGCTTCCGGCGCCGTCCGGTGGAAGCTCCTGAGCGCGTCGGCCCATGCGAAGGTGCGCCCGCGGATGGCCCCCGAAGGACGGATCGCTGTCGAGAAGATCCACCTCGGCAGCCGCAATCCGATCATCGCCATCGCGCTGCGCCTGAAGAGCGTGCGGGAGGCCGTGCGCGAGGCCGAAGGAACGACCACCGATCTCGGTGCGCAGCTCACGTGCGGCCCAGGCGGGCCCTCGTTCCACGACCTGCGGGTCCGAGTCGATCAGCAGATCCGGATCACGGCGCGCATGGGCTGACCGGGTCACGTGTCCCGTACTCCACAACCGCGCGTTTCGACGAATGGTCCACCGACTGGTGCAGGCCCCCGAGTCGCGCCTCAATCGCCCTGGCATCCTCGTTCAGAACACGTCATGATGAAAGGGTGCTGACCATGACCGAACCGCAGGTGTGGACCTTGATCGGCGTCTTCGCCGCAGGTCTCTTCGGCATGATTACACTGCTCTCGACGATGTTCGTGCGCATCCTCCGCACCGAGATCCAGGGTGTGCACCATCGCCTCGATCGCCTCGACGCCGACGTGAACGCCCTGATGCGCCACACGTTCGGCATCCAGCGCGACTGATCGGCCCTGACTACTTCGCGTAGCGCCGGCACCACTCGTACATGACGACGGCCGCGGCCGCGCTGGCGTTGATCGAGCGCGTCGAGCCGTACTGGGTGATCTCGATGTGACCGGATGCCGCGGCGAGCGCCTCCTCCGACAGACCGGGCCCCTCCTGGCCGAACAGCAGCACGCAGCGCTCGGGCAGGTCGGCGCGGTCCACCGGCACGGCCTCGCCCACGTTGTCGACGGCGATGATCGGAATGCCGGCATCCGCCGCCCATGCCGCGAACTCCGCGACATCCTCGTGATGAACGACGTGCTGGTACCTGTCGGTGACCATCGCGCCGCGCCTGTTCCACCGGCGCCGGCCGATGATGTGCACGGTGTCGGCGAGGAACGCGTTGGCGCTGCGCACGATCGACCCGATGTTCATGTCGTGTTGCCAGTTCTCGATCGCGACGTGGAACGGATGCCGCCGCGTGTCGAGATCGGCGACGATCGCCTCCATCGTCCAGTACCGGTACCGGTCGATCACGTTGCGGGTGTCGCCCAGCTCGAGCAGCTCGGGATCGTACTGCTCGCCCTTCGGCCATTCGCCCTGCCACGGACCGACGCCGTAGCCGGGCTGGGTCACTGATCCGGTCGACGCGTCGCTCACGTTCCCCACGCTACCGCCGTCACTCTCAGGCTAATATTTAGGC
>JAITUD010000181.1 GCA_031286555.1 Microbacterium sp.
AAGTACACCACAGGCACGCGCAGATATGCGGCGTTGAATGCGATCGACGAGTAGTCGGTGACCAGCGCGGCGGCGTGGATGATCATCTCGCGCACGTCGGTGTCCTGGTACGAACGCAACTCGACGTGGCCGGGGACATCGAAGTCCCGGAGGTACGGCTTCATGTTCGGGTGCGGCATGAAGACCAGGCGCTTGCCCTGGGCCTTCAGAGCCACGGCGAGTTCCTCGTTCCGCAGTAGGCCACTGATCGAACGGGCGTAGTTCGTCTCTTCGAAGCCCTCGACACGCGCGCGGTCATCGGACGCGCCCTTCATCCCGCTCACCAGGTAGTCCCGCCAGGTCGGCATCACCAGCACCAGGTTGCGTTCGGCATCGGGCACCTCTGCGGCCCGTTCGAGCAGAACATCGAACCTGGGCAGGCCGGTCAGGCGAACTTCCTTCGACCCGAACTTGAAGGGTGAGTCGCCGCTGATGTAGTCGTACTCGTCCTCCGTCGACGTGACGAAGACCTGGATCGATTTCGCGTTCAACCATCCCGAGATGTCGCCCTTGATGACGCCGTGCTGCAGGAAGGTGAACACGTAGTCGGTGGGTACGTGTTTGCGCGGCACCGCGTCGGTGATGAATCGGTCGGCGTGGCTGGATGCCAGGTGCGATGCGTTGTGCAGCAGGGCGCCGAAATCCGGAGAACCGTAGTCCACCAGGCGGGCGCCGCGGGCAGACATCCGATCCCAGTCCTTCGTGCCCTGACGCAGCACGAACCAGGAATTGATCTCCGGGTGGTTGTCCCGCATCCACCAGTACATGTCCTCAGCGCTGTCGCCGGCGTCGACGTCGCGGTCGATGAACACCCACGCATTCGAGAATCGGCTCTTCTTGCGGGGATTCTTCATCGCCAGCCGGCGCACTACGTTCATCGAGCCGTCGCGGGTGAAGCGGCGCTCCAGCGCAGCCTGCACACGCGCGGGTGTGATGCCGCGGGCACCGCGTTTCGGTGCGGCAGGGAAGGCGGGGCGGATCACAGGCGGAACCTCCATGATCACCTGCGGCTCACCATCGACGAGGATGCTGATGTCGGAATCGTCCGGTACCCACAGCGAGAACTGATGGATGATGGGTCTGCCTACATACTCGAGGCCGAGATTCTTCGTGAACCGCGCCTCAGCGGGCGCCCCGTTGATCCGCAACTCGAACGACGGTTGCGCACCCCGGTATCGGATGTGCACGTTCCGGAGGCCGCGCTTCGTGTCGCGGGCGCCCCAGTAGAGCGAGGCGATGCCGCTACCCGCCTTGATGAGCAGGAACGCCTCGCGCATCCACGGGGCGACCGACATGACGTCGAACGTCCGGATGCGCTCCGCATCGATCGTGTCGAGGAATCGCGGCAGGAGTTCGTCAAGGTCGTCGTACATCGATTCCGGGAAGGTGTACTTCCGGACCGACGCTCCCTGAGACGACCGCAGGATCCAGAACTGGTCGTACAGGAAGACGTTCTGCAGCCAGCGCGGGAGCTTCCGTCCTTCGGCCGCGAGGGCGTCGATGATCGGCAGGAAACCGAACCGGATCGTATCCGTGTACTTGCGGGCGTCAGCGCCGCTGGACTGGATGGTCGAGGAGCTGTCGGAGCGCTGACGGTAGAAGTAGTCCATCCCGGCCCGGAAAGCCACCACCGGAGAGGGGAACTGCAGCAGATAGCGCGCGACGAAGTTGCCGTCCTCGAAACGGAGCCGCAGTTCCTGCGGGAATCGCAATTCAGCCCGCTCGACCACATCGCGCAGCACGAACGCGCTGGTGATGTGAGGCTGGATCCAGGACGGGTACTGGTTCAGGTCACGGATGCTGTCACCGTCGCGGAACCGGCCGGACAGGGCATGGTTGTCCTCGACCAGGTCTTCCGAATCGTGCCACATCAGCAACCTCGCCGAGATGATCGACGGTCGCTCCGGCGCCGAGGCGGCCTCGTGCGCGATGCGGAAGTAGTCCTCGCCGAGCTTGTCATCAGGGTCGGGGAACGTGAGCCACGTGCCGGTCGCGAGCGGAAGCGCCGCGTTGCGCGCCGAGGCCTGCCCGCCGTTCTCCTTGCGAAGGACACGCACATTCGGATGCCGCGCGGCGAACGCCTCCGCCACCTCGGCGGTGTCGTCGGTCGAGCCGTCGTCGACGAGGATCACCTCGATGCGATCGAAACCGTACGTCTGGCGCTCCAGCGATGCGAAGTACTCCGGGAGGTACCGGGAGACGTTGTACATCGGCGAGATGACGGTGAACTCAGCCAAGTCTCGCGTCCTTCCTCGTGGTGAATCGTTCATCAACCCGCAGGCGCGCGATCACGGCGCCTGCGACTGTGTCGGGGGTGTTCGCTGGCACGATCAGCACGTCGTCCGCAGGCAGGCCGATCGCGCTCAGCATCGCGACGTCCGCCTCAACGGGAGTGATCACCAGGTCAGGCGCGAACCGGCGAATCGCCAGCGCATCCGCCGTGCTGAGGCCGCCCTCGGTCACGAGCGCGCGAAGGCCGCGCAGTCGGGCGCGGAGCGACGGGCGCCCGGTCGGCTGCAGGGCCACCAGAACGCGAGCTCGCGCTCGGGCGACACGGTGCGCGACCGAGCCGAAGAGCAACGCACCGTCGACGGCGGCGCCGCCCTTCGGACTCACCTGCCTCACGGGTGAGAACGAGCTCAGGCTCGCGAAGAGAGCAGCAGAGCGCTCGACCCCCTCGGCGTGATGCTCGACGAGCACCTCGCGCCCGGGGCGGAACAGCCGACCGATCATGGCGTCCTTCGACCACAGCCCACGACGCCGCATCTCCGCGCGGAGGGCACGTCGATCGGCGACCGAATCGGCCCAAGGCCTGGTCCGCCGCACGTAGACCTCGCCCTGCTCGCCAGGGATCGACAGAGCACGTTCCCCGGCCATCCGCCGCCGATGCCGGTCCTGTGTCTGCACCAGCGACTCACCCGGACGCGGCCACATGATCTTGCGGCTGGACACCCGGCGGACGCGACGATCCGCGCGCAGCCGCGTCGCGACCAGCGCCCGCTGCCCGAAGACATCGGGGCGCCAGACCAGAAGCCGCCGCACCGGAGCATCCGCCGTGAACACGGGCGCAGGATCGGCGGAGTAGGCGATCACGTCGGCGGTGCGGCGCCATGCTCGTGGCATCGTGCCGTAGGCGAGCGCCCAGTCCCAGAGCGGTCGCCCTGTGAGCGCGAGGATGATCAGCCGTGACTCGAGCGGCAGCGCGCTCGCGTCGTAGCGCAGCAGACGATCCTCGCTCACGTGCCGCAGGCACGCCTTCAGCCCCGCCAGCGTCTCGGCGCGCTGCGCCTCGTCGAGGTTCTCCGCATAGCGCTGCGGGTCGAGCTGCACCGGCAGCAGCCACTGCATCTCGTACAGCAGCACGGACTGCAGCCAGCTCGGCACACCGCCGCTCGTTGCGGCCTTCTCGAGCAGCGGGGCGTAGCCCTCCCGGAACCGCACCGTGTAGGTGCTGGGATCCGATCGATAACGGTCGACCGCCGATGTGCGCGCGGTGCGCTTCCGATAGCCGTAGCGCGCGTCGGCGACGAAGCCGGCCATCGGTGCACGTCCCAGGCTCAACAGGTACTCCGCGACGAACAGCGCGTCCTCCGAAGCGTGCAGACCCGTGCGGAAGCGTGCCCCGGACGCCCGCACCGCGGCGCTGGGGAAGGCCACCGAAGCGGCATTCATCACGAACACGTCGTCGGCCAGCTCGGCGACCCGGTTGCCGCCCGCGAAGCGGAAGCGCAGGGGGTGGTTGTCGCGCAGCCGGTGATCGGGCTCCTGCATGCGCAGCAGGTTCGTCGCGGCGACATCGATGTCGGGATGATCGCCGATGAAGGCCAGCAGCGCTTCGAAGTAGCCGGGGGCCACCACATCGTCGGGATCGAGGAAGAGGATCCACTCGCGGGCCGCCTCGTCGAGCCCGGTGTTCCGTGCTGCGCTCACGCCGCGGTTCTCGGTGCGGATGAGGCGGGCACCCGGATGCACGTCCGATATCCACGCCGCGATGAGTTCGGCGCTCGAGTCCTCCGAGCCGTCATCGATGAAGATGAGGTCCGTCGGCAGCGCCGTCCGCTGCGAATCGAGCGAGCTGAGGAACTCAGGCAGGTACTCAGCGACATCATGCACGGGCACGATGACGCTGATTGCGTCCGGGGAGAGCGTGCTCACGGAATCAGGACGCCCCTTGTGCGGCTTCCTCGACGCGCACGGCGACGATCTGACCCGTGAGACCGCTGTCGAGGACCTGCAGGCTGACGGCGGCGACCTTCTCGGGCGCGAGCAGCGAGCCCTCCGGCTCGTCGCCGAAGGCCTGGGTCCGCATCGGTGTGCGCGTGCGCTGCGGGTTGATGCAGTTGATCTGCACGCCGTCCTCGGCCCACTCCTCGGCGAGAGCCTGGGTGAGGTTGACGACGGCGGCCTTGCTGGCTGAGTAGATGCCGTAGTTGGCGCGGCCGCGCGTGTGCGAGCTCGATGTGAACAGCAGCACCTGGCCGCCGGTCTCCTTGAGGTACTTGTGGGCGGCTCGGGAGACGATCACGGGTGCGGTGAAGTTCGTCTCGATGCTCGACTCGATGTGCTTGACCTTGGTCTTCGTCAGCGGACCCATGCGCAGCACGCCGGCCGACATCACGACGGCATCGATGCGCCCGGATGCCTCGTGAGCCTGCTTCAGGGCCTTCTTGACCTGACCGCGGGAGCGGACGTCGGTCCCGGTCGTCGAGCGACTGAACTGGTGCACGCTCGCCCCGGCCTGCTCAGCCAGCTCGACGATGCTCTCGCCGATGCCGTAGCTGCCGCCGAAGACGACGACGACCTTGCCCTCGAAGTCGGGGAGCGGGGCATCCGCCGTCAGACTCGCGGACTGCAGCTGGAAGATCTTGTCGGCGATGTGCACGTCGATCGGCTCGGTGACCTTCATGTTTTCGGCAGTGCCGTCGACGACGAAGATCGGTGTCTCGGGCAGGTACGTGAAGACCACACCGCAGTCGTCGGTCGCGTGGAACGTCTTGTCCTTGCTCGCGAGCTCGTACGCCTTGCGGATGGTGCCGAGGCGGAACGCCTGCGGCGTCTGGCCGCGGCGCAGAGTCGCGCGGTTCGGGATGCCGGTGATGTGCGATGCCGAGTCGACCTGGATGATCGTGTCGGCTGAGGGAATCGCCGTGTCGACGGCCTCGTAGTGGTCGAGGGCTTCGACGCACTCCGCCAGGATGCGGTCGTCGACGAAGGGGCGCACAGCGTCGTGGAACAGCACCTTCGTGTCAGGGTCGTCACCGAGCGCGGCCAGTGCCGCCTGGGTCGAGTCGTTTCGGGTGTCGCCGCCGGGGATGATGCGTGTGAGCTT
>JAITUD010000212.1 GCA_031286555.1 Microbacterium sp.
CGCCGTTTCCGGGAGCATCCCGCGTTCAAGATCGCCGACATCAAGTGGAGCGAGGGCACGGGACTCGACGCCGACGGCCTGAGCCTGGACTTCCCGAAGCTCAGCGTGAAGGTGCGCGACGAGATAGTGTCCTTCGGTGCTCCCGAAGAGCTCGCGGTCGATGAGCACGGCGTCGTCGGCGGGGGAGCACGGCTGACGCCGGACGCACTCCACGAGCTGATGTCGGAGCGCGGCGAGGAGGTCGTCTTCTTCGACGGCCGCAATGCGCTCGAGGCCGAGATCGGTCGATTCAAGAACGCGATCGTGCCGGACCCCGAGACCCCTCGCGACTTCGTCGGGCTGCTCGACAGCGGCGCCTACGACCACCTCAAGGGCAAGCCCGTCGTGACGTACTGCACCGGCGGCATCCGCTGCGAGGTGCTCTCCAGCCTGATGACCTCGCGCGGATTCGGCGAGGTGTATCAGCTCGAGGGCGGCATCGTGCGCTACGGTGAGCGATTCGGCGACGACGGGCTCTGGGAGGGCTCGCTGTACGTGTTCGACAAGCGCGGATCGGTCGACTTCTCCGACCACGCCGCCGTGATCGGCACCTGCGCCGGATGCGGCGCGCCGACCAGCCGCACCGCGAACTGCCCTGACCCCTCCTGCCGCCGCCAGTTCGTGGTCTGCGAGACCTGTGACGCGGTGCCCTGCGGAGAGCACGCGGCGCGGACTACTTCCCGGTGACGACCGCCGCGCCGTCCCGACGGCGTGGCAGCAGCGACCGCGGCACCAGACGGGCGCCGAGCCGCGCCGGCATGCTCGACGACGCGCGCAGTGCGCGGTCGACCCGCGTCAGCGCACCGGCGAGACCGGATGCCGGGTCCGAGGCCTCCGCGTAGGCCGCACGCTCCGCAGCACGGACGAGGGTCTTCACGTCCCCGGCATCCGCCTGCGTCTCGGCGACGATCCAGTCGCCGCGACTGCGCGCGGTGTCGGCATCCGACACCGGCATCCTCAGGTCGACCATCGTCGCCTGCAGTTCGCGCCACGCGACGAGTGCGTCGCCGCGCGACGCGCGGCGCAGGCGCACGAACTGCAGAACGAGGCGGAACAGAGCGGGAAGCAGCAGCGCCACGAGCAGCCCGAGCATCGTCCACAGGAACGGCGCGGGGTTCGCGACCTGCCGGCCGCCGATGGCGCCGCCCTGCGCGCCGGGGTCTCGCAGGTTGTCGGTCGCCGCCGGCGACGGTGCAGTGGTCGGCTCGGTGGTCGGCGTGGGCGCCTCGGGCGCCTCGCCGTTGCCGCTGCCGGCCGCGGCGAACTCGGTCGGCACGCCCAGTGTCGCGGTGGGCTCGAAAGGCACCCAACCGATGCCCTCGAAGAACACCTCGGGCCAGGAGTGCAGCTGGTCGCTGTCCACCTGATAGATCGGCCGGTTGTCGCGCTCCTGATCCGTCGCTCGACCGGGCAGATACCCGACCACGATGCGCACCGGCATGCCCATGCTGTGCGCCATCAGCGCGAAGGCGCCGGCGAAGTGGATGCAATAGCCCGATCGCACTTTGAGGAACTGGGCCACGGCCTCGGCGCCTGTGCCGTCGAAGTTCTGGTCGACGGGCGTCTCCAGCGAGTAGGTGAACTCGCTGCGGAACCAGTTCTGCAGCGCGACCAGGCGATCGTAGTCGGTCGTGGCCTTCGCCGTGACCTCCTTGGCAGTCTGCGCGATCACCGGGGGCAGCTCGCCGGTGACCTCCCCGGCATCGTCGCCACGAGCGCGGGCGGCGCGGATCTGCTCGAGCGAGGGCTCGACGGCGGTCGAGGTCACCGTGTAGTCGGAGCCGTCCGCGTTTCGGGTGTCAGACGAAGCGGTGCGGTTGTCGGGCATCGCCTCCCAGCCGCCGTCGAGTCCGGAGGTCTTCTCGGCGGCGTAGGGGAGCGGCAGGCGCGAGCTCGACATGCCGGTGACGAGGATCGAGGTGCGCTCGTCCTCGGTCTTCACCTCGGAGGACCAGTCCGGCGAGCCGAAGCCGTCGGCGATCGGCTGACGCGCGGGCCGGTCGGGGCGCCAGATCTCACCGTCGAAGCGCGAGAGCGTGGCCAGACGGAGGTAGGGGGCGCTCGCCGCGCTGGTCACGACGGACATCACCGGGACGCCCTCGGGGCGGCGCAGGTCGTCGCCGAGTCGCAGGGTCGCATCGACGCGCACCGTCGGTCCGGTGCCCGGGAGGGTCGCCGACACCGGCAGCCCCGGAGCGATCACCAGCGCGGCGACCACCGCGACGGCGCCGACCGCGGTCGCCACCGAACCCGAGCTGTGCCGTGGGGCGCGGTCGTCGTGCCGCGCACCGTACCGGAACAGCACGAGCACCAGCACGGCGAGCAGCACGAACCAGACGACGTTCGCATCGCCGCTGACGATGACCATCGGCACCGCGCCGACCACAGCCACCACCAGGGCGGTCGGGATCACCCAGCGCAGCGCGACCAGCTGATCGATCAGGACCGCGAGCAGCCCGAAGGCGCAGCCGAGCAGAACGGCCATCCCCGTGGTGGCCTCGATCGGCGCGACGCCGTTCAGCACCTCTTGGAACGCCTGGCCGAGGTGTGCGGACGCGAGCCTCAGTGCGGCCGGTGTGGGGATGATGCCGAACCAGGCCGCCTCGCGCACCAGCATGGTCGTCAGCACGAGGGAGACGACCGCCAGCTGCACGGCGAGTGTCGTCCACGCGCGCGCGGCGGCGCTGCGGCGGGAGAGCAGTCGCCGCATCAGGATGCCGCTGATCGCCGTGGCGATGATGACGACGACCACG
>JAITUD010000244.1 GCA_031286555.1 Microbacterium sp.
AGGAGCTGCCGTGGTTCAGTTCGAAGCCCCCGCGATCGTCCCCGCCGACCCCGAAGCGAACGTCACGGATCTTCTCGAGAAGCGCGTGGAGGCCACTCCCGACCGCGCGCTGTTCTCCGTCCCGGAAGGTGCGGGGTGGCGCGACATCTCCGCCGCCGACTTCCGCACCGCCGTCATCGCGCTGGCCAAGGGCTTCGTCGCCGCCGGCATCCAGCCCGGTGAGAAGGTCGGATTCATCGCCCGCACCACCTACGAGTGGACGCTGGTCGACTTCGCGCTCTTCTACGCCGGCGCTGTCATGGTGCCGATCTACGAGACGAGCTCCCCGGCCCAGATCCAGTGGATCATGGAGGACTCCGGCGCGATCGCGCTCATCGCCGAGTCGCCCGACCACTTCACCCGCATCGATGAGGTGCGCGGTGACCTGCCGCTCGTGCGTGAGGTCTGGCAGCTGCACCTCGGTGCCGTCGACACGCTCACCGCCCAGGGTTCGGACGTCGAGGACGCCGAGATCGAGCGACGCCGCTCGCTCGCGAACGGCGACGACATCGCGACCCTCATCTACACCTCCGGCTCGACCGGCCGCCCGAAGGGCTGCGTGCTCACGCACAGCAACTTCGTCGAGCTGTCGCGCAACGCCTCCGAGTCGCTCAGGGACGTCGTGAACACACCCGGCGCCTCGACCGTGCTGTTCATCACGCTCGCGCACGTGTTCGCCCGGTTCATGTCGATGCTCTACATCCACGCGGGCGTGCGCGTCGGACACCAGCCCGACACCAGGCACCTCATCGACTCGCTCGGCTCGTTCCAGCCGTCACTGCTGCTGGCGGTCCCCCGTGTGTTCGAGAAGGTCTACAACTCGGCCGAGCAGAAGGCGGAGGCCGGCGGCAAGGGCAAGATCTTCCGCGCCGCCGCTGCCGCCGCCGTGGAGCACTCGAAGCTGCTCGAGCGCGGCGAGAAGATTCCGTTCGGCCTGCGCATGCGCTTCGCGATGTTCGACAAGCTCGTCTTCGCGAAGCTGCGCGCGGCCATGGGCGGCAAGGTCGTCTACGCCGTCTCGGGCTCGGCGCCGCTCGGCGACCGGCTCGGGCACTTCTTCCGCAGCCTGGGCGTCGTGATCCTCGAGGGCTACGGCCTCACCGAGACCACGGCTCCGGCGACCGTGAACCGTGAGGACCGGTTCAAGATCGGCACCGTCGGCCCCGTGCTCCCCGGCGTCGGCATCCGCCTCGCCGAGGACGGCGAGATCGAGGTGCGCGGCATCTGCGTGTTCAAGGAGTACTGGAACAACCCCGACGCGACCGCGGCAGCGTTCGACGACGGCTGGTTCCGCACCGGCGACCTCGGCTCGTTCGACCAGGACGGCTTCCTGACGATCACCGGGCGCAAGAAGGAGATCATCGTGACCGCCGGCGGCAAGAACGTCGCCCCGGCCGTCCTCGAGGACCCGATCCGCGCGAACCCGATCGTCGGACAGGTGGTCGTCGTCGGCGATCAGAAGCCGTTCATCGCCGCACTGGTCACCCTCGACACCGAGATGCTGCCGACCTGGCTGGCCAACAACGGCCTGCCCGCGGAGCTGTCGCTCGCGGATGCGGCGAAGAACGACGCCGTCCGCGCCGAGGTGCAGCGCGCGATCGACCACGCGAACACCCTGGTCTCGCGCGCCGAATCGATCCGCAAGTTCACGATCCTGCCCACGGAGTGGACCGAGGACAGCGGTCACCTCACGCCGACGATGTCGATCAAGCGCAACGTGATCCTGAAGGACTTCGCCGGCGACATCGAGGAGATCTACACCGCGCAGCCGGTGCAGACCACGAACGTCTCGCTCGGCTGAGGCCGGATACGCAGAAGGGGCCCGCACCGAGTGCGGGCCCCTTCTGCGTAAGTCAGCGCGTCAGAACCAGGTGCTCTCGCGCACCTGACGCATCGCGACCTTGCGGGTCTCGGGATCCAGGCGACCGAGATAGACCATGCCGTCGAGGTGATCGGTCTCGTGCTGCAGCGCCTGCGCCAGCAGCCCCTCGCCCTCGAGCACGACCGGGGCTCCGTCGAGGTCGATGCCCTCCACTCGGGCCCACGGATGCCGCGGCGTGTCATGCCAGAGCCCGGGGACGGACAGACAACCCTCACCCGTCGGCTGGGGCTCGCCGCGGACCTCGGTCAGCACGGGGTTGAGCACGTAACCGATGTCGCCGTCGATGTTGTAGCTGAAGGCGCGCACGGCGACACCGATCTGCGGCGCGGCCACACCGGCGCGTCCCGGCAGCTCCACGGTGTCGACGAGATCGTCGACCAGGGCGCGCACACCCTCGTCGATCTCCTCGATCGGCGCGCAGACGGTGCGCAGCACCGGGTCGCCGTACAGCCGGATCTCGCGGACGCTCATCGGACGGGGACCCGCGAGCGCAGACCCTCGACGAGCTCGGCGGCGAGTTCGCGCGCGGCCAGGCGCGTCTCCGGCGCGAGGCTGGTCCAGACGATCGCCCCGCCACCCGCGATCTGCGCGTCGTACGGGATGCGGACGACGTGACCGACACGCGTCGAGAAGTGCGCCTGGAGCTCGTTCAGTCGCACCAGCGGCGTGCCGGGTGTGGACTGGTTCAGCACGACGACGGCGTCGCGCGCCTTGTCGGCGTAGCC
>JAITUD010000333.1 GCA_031286555.1 Microbacterium sp.
CGCGGTGATGCCGCGCTGACGCGTGATCCAGCGGACCAGCTGCAGCGTCTCGACCTGGTAGCGCAGGTCGAGGGCGCTGGTGGGCTCGTCGAGCAGAAGCAGTCTGGTGGCCTGCGCGATCGCGCGGGCGACGATGGCGCGCTGCGCCTGACCGCCGGAGAGCTCGGACAGGCGCCGGCTCTCGAGCTCGGTCAGGCCGAGCAGCTCGATCGCGTCGTCGACCTTCTGCCAGTCCTTGCGTCCGGGGCGCAGGCCGTAGTGCGGTGTGCGTCCGAGCAGGACGGCCTCGCGCACGGTGAGGTCGAAGGGCGCCTCGGCGGACTGCGGCACGTAGCCCACGGTGCGGGCGTGCTCGCGACGACGCAGCGAGAGCAGGTCCACTCCGTCGAAGAGCACGCGCCCCGCGCTCGGGCGGTTCACGCCGGCGAGGATCTTCGTGAGCGTCGACTTGCCGGATCCGTTCGGCCCCAGCAGGGCGCAGAAGCTGCCCTGCTGCACGTCGAGCGAGACGCCCTTCAGCACCTTGTGGCCGGGGTAGGAGAATTCGATGTCGGTGATCTCGAGGCTCATCGGAGGCTGCTCCTGCGCGTGAGGATGAGGTTGATGAAGATCGGCGCGCCGATGAACGCCACCACGATGCCGACCGGGATGACCGCCGGAGCGAGGATGGTGCGGCCGACGGTGTCGGCCACGAGCAGCAGCAGACCGCCGGTGAGCACCGAGAATGGCAGCAGGTAGCGGTGATCCGATCCGATGATGAGCCGGGCGATGTGCGGGCCGACCAGGCCCACGAAGCCGATCACTCCGCAGAAGCTGACCACCACGGCGGCGAGCAGCACCGAGACGCCGATGAGCCCCACTCGCAGCGCGGTCACGTTCACGCCGAGGCTCTTGGCCGCATCGTCACCGGCGAAGGCGACGGCGTTCAGATCCTTCGCGAACCAGAGGGTCACCGGCAGCGCGACCAGCACGATCGCGCCCACGATCTGCACGTCGTTCCAGGTGGCGTCGTTCACCGACCCGAAGGTCCAGCGCACGATCGCCTGCAGTGTGTTCTCGCTGGCGACGAACTGCAGCCCCGCGGTCAGCGCCTCGAACAGCTGAGTGATCGCGATGCCGAGCAGCAGCAGGGTGGCGACCGCCATCCGCTTCGCCGAGGCGAGGCCCAGCACGAGCGCGGAGACGGCGAGCGAGACGCCCAGGGCGCTCAGGATGATGACCCACGCCGGCAGTGTGGTCGCACCCGAGATCGTGATCGCGAGCGCGGCGCCGAATGCTGCGGCCGGCGAGACGCCGAGGGTGAACGGGCTCACCAGCGGGTTGCGCAGCAGCCCCTGCATGAGCGCCCCGGCCAGCGACAGCCCGGCACCGGCGATGAACGCCAGCAGCGCACGCGGGAAGCGCAGTTCGGTGATGATCGAGAAGGTGCGGGCGAAATCGGCCGGCAGAGTGCCGCCGAAGACCGCGAGCTGCACCGACCTCCAGACATCCGCGAGTGTGATGCCGGCCGTTCCGATCACGACCGAGACGCCGATGGCCAGCACGGTGAGGACCACCGCGATGATCAGGGTGATCGCACGGGCGCGGGACAGCCGGTCGGCGAGCGTACGACGCCGATGACCGTCACGGGCACTGGCATCCGTCTCGCCGTCTTCCGGAGCGAGCACGGGAGCGAGGCGTTCGGCCTCGGTCGACGCCGGCACCGGCGCGGTCCCCCGCGCCGCGGCGTCCGTCGGCAGTGTCGACTGCGTCATGCTCAGGACCCCGAGGGCGTGCTGATGTAGGCGTCGACTCCGGCGAAGTCGGTGTCCTGGAAGTCGGTGATCCAGCGCTCGAGGTAGTCGTCGGGGTTCACGTCCTTGAACTGATCCGGGTGCAACCAGCTCGCGAGGTAGAGCGCACCGATCGACTTCGCGAGGGCACTGGTCGCGTAGCCGCTGGCGACGTAGACCTGGTCGTCGGCGACGGCATCGACACCGCTCCATCCCGGCCTGGAGGAGATCTCCTTGCGGGTCGCGGCGAACTTCGCCGGGTCGACGGGCGTCGCAGCGGGCTCGTACTCGTGCAGGATCAGCGCCGGGTTGCGCACCACGACCTCTGCGGGCTCCACCGTCAGCTCCTCCTGAGCGTCGCCGCCGGCGGCATCCGAGAAGATGTTCTCGCCCTTGGCCGCCTCGATGAGGGCGTGGAAGCCGGAGCCGGGCAGCACGGTGAGGTACGGGTCGACGGTCTCGAGGTACACCGGCTTCGTGTCGACGCCGCCCAGATGCTCGTCGAGCACACCGGTGATCTCGTCGTGGAAGGCCTTCACCTTCTCGGCGCCCTTCTCCTTGCCGAAGACCTCGCCGAGCAGGTCGATCGTGTCGTCGAAGACCTCGTAGTCCCACGCCGTCGCGACCACGACGGGGATGTCGAACGCCTTCAGCTGCGTCGCCGCCTCTTCCCACGGAGCGTTGCGGGGCAGGATCACGACGTCGGGATCGAGGTCGGCGATCGCCTCGTAGTTGAGCTCGTTGAGGCCCTGGGCGATCACGTCCGACTTGTCGACGGGCAGGAAGGGAAGTCGCTCGAGCGAGACGCTGTCCACGCCCACGACGGTGTCGCCGGCCCCGATCGCACGGACGAACTCGTTGCCGTAGCTGTTCAGCACGACGGCCTTCTTCGCCGGCCCGTCCAGGGTCACGGTGCGGTTCTGGTCATCGGTCACCGTGATGGCGGTGTCCTCTTCGGCGGCCGCCGGAGCCTCGGGGGTGATCGTGCCGCATCCGGCGAGAAGCGCGGCGGTGGCACCCGCGAGCAGGGTGAGCTGGATCGTCCGGGCAGGACGGGAGGTGAGTGCGTTCGACATCGGTGTTCCTTCGGGGTGGGGCGACAGAGCGGGATGCGGGGTCAGGCCTCGACGCGGCTGCCGGGAACGGCAGGCTCGCCGAGGCTGAGCATCAAGCGATTCGCCCACGCGAAGAACGCCGTGGAGAACACGACATCCGAGATCTCGCCGGATTCCAGCCCGACCTCGCGCAGCGCGGCGATGTCGTCCGGCGTCGCCGTGGGCGTGAGCTCGGAGAGGCGCGCGGCGAAGCGGATGACGGCGGTCCAGCGCTCGTCCTGGCCGTCGGCCAGCGGGTCGGTCCCGAGCGCCACATCGTCGGAGTCGCGCTCGAGCTGCACGGCGAGCAGACGATCGATGTCGTCGGCGCGCCCGGTCTGGAACTCCGCCTTCCGTGCGTGCACGGATGCGCAGTAGACGCAGCCGTTCACTTTGCTGGTCACGGCGGCGGCCAGCTCGCGCTCCCCGCGGGGCAGTCCGTCGTGGCCAAGGAACACGGCGTTGTCGAGGGCGCTACGCGCCTTCAGGACGGCCGGCACCCGGGCGAGCAGCCGGAAGTACTCGGAGTTGGTGGTGGCCTTGGCCGCGAACGACTCCACCTGCTCATCGGTCAGGTCAGCGACCTCGACCGCGGGAACCCACGGCTCCCAAGCGAGCACCTCACGGGTGAAGCGCTGCGGGATCTCGCTGCCGAGATAGGTGTGCGTCTCTGCGGTGTGGTTCCTGCCGTGCGCGACCGTCTCGCGGACGGCTCCGTCGTACCGAGCCGGACGCTCATCGCCCAGCACCGCGAGACCGTGCAGCGCCCGGAGCAGGTAGCTCTCGTAGGCGACGACCTGGCTGATCAGCACGATCTCGTCTGCGCCGACGCCGGCGACCTGCAACGCGAGCTGATCGTCGCGGGTCACGAGCCCGGGCGACACGGTGACCAGCTCGACGTGCTCGATGATCGCACGGAGCTTCGGATCGAAGGGAAGGGCGTCCTCGAGCACTGCAGGATCGGCGAGGGCCGCGTGATGCGCGGCCAGCTCGGCACCGCCCTGATGGCGGGCGACGAGCGCGGCGAGCGCGTGCAGCGTCGTCGTCGGGAGCACCTGCGGGGACTCGTAGAGCGCGGCGTAGGCCTCGCGGGTGTGCGCGAGCACCTCTTCGCGAACAGGCAGATCGCCGGACTCGAGGGCGCGACCCAGCAGAGCGGCCAGGCGGTCGACGGTGGTGGTCACGCTCGTGCTCCTCGGTTCGGTGAAGGGGATGTCCATCACGCTATGAGGGCAGGCATTCCGCGGCCAGCGTCCGCGTAACCTCGGGAAATCAGGTTACGTAACAAAGGGCTTCCCCTTCCGGAGCGGCCTCGTCGATCCCGGTGATAGCGTCGAGCTGTCCTCAGGGCGGGGTGAGATTCCCCACCGGCGGTGTCGCGGCCAGTCCGCGCGAGCCCGCGAACGGTCCCCATGGTGGGGACCGCCGATCCGGTGCGATTCCGGAGCCGACGGTCACAGTCCGGATGAGAGAGGACAGAAGGAGCAGTCCACCATGCCCAGAATCGCCATCGTCGCCGCGCAATGGCACGCCGAGATCGTCGAGCAGGCGGTCTCCGCGTTTCTCGAGCGCCTGACCGAACTCGGCATCACCGAGGTCGACGTGCACCGGGTGCCCGGCGCGTTCGAGATCCCGCTGCACGCGAAGCGCTTGGCCGAGACCGGCCGGTACGACGCGATCGCGACGAGTGCGCTCGTGGTCGACGGCGGGATCTACCGCCACGACTTCGTCGCCGCGACCGTCGTCGACGCGCTCATGCGCGTGCAGCTCGACACCGACGTGCCCGTGTTCTCCGCTGTGCTCACGCCGCACCAGTTCCACGAGCACGCCGAGCACCGCGACTATTTCGCACGCCACTTCGCGGTGAAGGGCAGAGAGCTCGCCGACGCCGTCTCGGCCACGGTCGCGAGCCTCGCCACGATCGCCCCGTGACCGGAAGCGGGGCGGTGCCGGATCCCCGGAACCGCCCCGCTTGACGTCCGTGTCGGCCCCTGCTGTCAGGATGCTGGAATGAGCACCGGCGATGCGAACGAGGTGTTCCCGTGGCGGGGACGCGAAGTCTTCTGGGAGCGCCTGGGCGAGGGGCCGCCGCTCGTCCTCCTGCACGGGACACCGTGGTCGTCGTCACTGTGGCGCCCTTATGCCGCAGCGCTCGCGGACCGTTTCACCGTGTACCTCTGGGACATGCCCGGTTACGGACGATCATCGAAGTCAGCGGATGATGCGGTCGATCTCGGTGTACAGGCCGAGCTCTTCATCGAACTGCTGCGGCGTTGGGGGCTCGAACGGCCTCACGTCGTCGCCCATGACTTCGGCGGTGCCGTCGCCCTGCGGGCGCGGCTGCTGCACGGCGCGGAGTTCCGATCGCTGTGCCTGGTCGACGTCGTCGCGCTGTCACCGTGGGGATCGCCCTTCTTCACCCTGGTGAAGGAGAACGCCGACGTGTTCGCACAGCTGCCGCCACACATCCATAGGGCCGCGGTCGAGGCGTACGTGCGCGGCGCGAGTCACCGCGGCCTGCGCGACGACGATCTCGAGATGCTCGTGAGCCCCTGGCTCGGCGAGGCCGGGCAGGCGGCGTTCTACCGGCAGATCGCCCAGGCCGACGAGCGGTTCACCGACGAGGTCGAGCCGTGCTACGGCGAGATCACCGAGCCCGTGCACATCGTCTGGGGCGCGGACGACACCTGGATCCCC
>JAITUD010000281.1 GCA_031286555.1 Microbacterium sp.
GGGCAGGCCGTCCGCCGCATCGAGCAGGGTCGCGAGCTGCGCGGGGACGAGCGAGGTGTACCGCGGCCCGGAGTGCATGGCAGCGGTCGCGTCGATGAAGGCCTGCGGTGTGAAGCGCCCCTCGAGCAGCACCGGTGTCTCCCCCGCGGCCAGCGAGCGCGCCAGCACCTGGAGGCCCGCGACGTAGCCGGCCGGAAGGGCGAGCATCCACTGCCCATGGCCGATGCGCGCGGCCGTCGCCCCGGCACTCGCCCGCAGCGCGTCGGCGCTCAGGACGACGCGCTTCGGAATGCCGGAGGACCCGGATGTCGCGATGACGACCGCGGTGCCCTCGGGCGCCGTGTCCCCGGCATCCGGTGCGAATCCGAGCGCGAGCGGTCGGGCGCCGTCGAGTGCCGCGGGCAGCGCCGCCTGCACGGCGCGTGCGTCGGCGCCGTCGATCGGATGCAGTGCGGTCATGAACTCAGTAGTGGTACGGGAATGCCGACCAGTCGGGGTCGCGCTTCTCGAGGAACGAGTCGCGGCCCTCGACGGCCTCGTCGGTGCCGTAGGCGAGGCGGGTGGCCTCGCCGGCGAACACCTGCTGGCCGACCATGCCGTCGTCGACCGCGTTGAACGCGAACTTCAGCATGCGGATGGCGGTCGGGGACTTCGTCAGGATCGTTCGCGCCATCGCGACCGCCTCCTTCTCGAGGTCGGCGTGCGGAACGACGCGGTTGACCGCGCCCATCTCGTAGGCGCGATCGGCCGAGTACTCCTCGGCGAGGAAGAACACCTCGCGCGCGAACTTCTGACCGACCTGCCGCGCCATGTACGCCGAGCCGTATCCGGCGTCGAAGCTGCCCACATCGGCATCCGTCTGCTTGAACCGGCCGTGCTCGCGCGACGCGATCGTCAGGTCGCACACGACGTGCAGCGAGTGCCCGCCGCCGGCCGCCCAGCCCGGCACGACCGCGATGACGACCTTCGGCATGAAGCGGATCAGCCGCTGCACCTCGAGGATGTGCAGCCGGCCGGCTCGGGCCGGGTCGTGCACCTCGGTCGTCGACTCGCTGTACTTGTACCCGTCCCGGCCGCGGATGCGCTGGTCGCCGCCGGAGCAGAACGCCCAGCCGCCGTCCTTCGGGCTCGGCCCGTTGCCGGTCAGCAGCACCACACCGATGCGCGGGTCCTGCCGGGCGATGTCGAGCGCGCGGTACAGCTCGTCCACCGTGTGCGGGCGGAACGCGTTGCGCACCTCCGGTCGATCGAACGCGATCCGGGCGATGCGCCCGTCGCGCGACACGTGCGCAGTGATGTCCGTGTAGCCCTCGGCACCGGGAGCGAGAGCCCACTCGGACGGGTCGAAGATGTCGGAGACGGATGCTTCAGTCACGACTCTCAGCCTATTCTGCCGCTTCGCTGGCGTGCCTATTCCGCGGGGATCAGGGCCACGTCACGTACGATCGTGGGCGTGCGTCTGACTCCCACTCTCCTCCGTCGTTCCCTTCTCGCCCTCACCGCGGCCGCAGCACTGGCGCTTGCCGGCTGCGCGTCGAACCCGGCGTCCGATCCGGCATCCGCCCCGGCGCCGTCCTCCTCCGCCGATGCGGCATCGGGCACCTGTCAGTACCCGGCCGACGGCCAGGCCGCCAAGGACGTCAAGGCGCCCGACGCCGAGCCGACCGCCACCGGCGAGGTGTCGGCGACGGTCAAGACCAGCGCCGGTGACCTGGCCGTCACGCTCGACGCCGACAAGACCCCGTGCACGGTGAACAGCTTCCTGTCGCTCGGCAAGCAGGGCTACTTCGACGGCACGAAGTGCCACCGCCTGACCACCCAGGGCATCTTCGTGCTGCAGTGCGGTGACCCGACCGGAACCGGCTCCGGTGGCCCCGGCTACTCGTTCAAGGATGAGCTGGACGGCTCCGAGACCTACGGCGCCGGCACGCTGGCGATGGCCAACGCCGGGCCGAACACCAACGGCTCGCAGTTCTTCGTGGTCTACGCCGACAGCCAGCTTCCGCCGAACTACACCGTCTTCGGTCACCTCGACGAGGCGAGCACCAAGATCGTCGCCGGCATCGGCGCCGCGGGCACCGCGGACGGCGGCCCCGACGGCGCACCGAAGACCCCGGTGACGCTGCTGTCGGTCACCCAGAACTGACCTGCTCCGCACAGAACGGCACGGATGCCGGGAACTCGAGTTCCCGGCATCCGTGCCGTTCTTCTGTCAGCGCAGCCGCGCCCTGCGCGCCTTCAGGAAGCCCTCGATGATGTCCCAGATGCCGATGCCTGCGATGGCGATGCCGGTCAGCGCGGCGAGCACCGCCGTCGCCTCGCCGGTCACGCCATTCACCGTGAAGACGTCGGTGACGAACTCGGGGTTGTAGAGCACTCCGCGCCCCAGTGCGGTGAGCCCCAGGCTCATCACGCTGATCGCGATTGCGAAGTTGACCCAGCCCCGTGCCATCGTCCAGTGGCCGCGCGCGTAGACGACGATCGCGAACGCGGCCTCGGCGATGAGCAGCAGGAACAGCAGTCCCATCCACCACGGCCACAGATCGGGGTTGATGATCGAGATCTTCTCGTCGCCGGGCACGAAGCCGCGGAAGCGGTCCCAGAGCAG
>JAITUD010000497.1 GCA_031286555.1 Microbacterium sp.
GCGAGGTTGTGCAGGATGCCGCCGGCGTGACGGATGCGGTCGTACAGCTCGACCTGCCAGTCGTGCGACTCGATCTGGGTGGTCAGCACGTTGAAGCCGATGCCCATGCCCTCGATGTACTCGCGGGCGACGGTGGGCCAGTCGACGTCGGGCTCGGCCGAGAGGTGCGCCGACCAGGTGCCGGTCGCGCCGGAGAACTTGGCCAGGTAGTCGGATGCCGCGATCTGGCCGCGCACGCGCTCCAGGCGCCATGCGAAGACGGCGAGCTCCTTGCCCATGGTCGACGGCGTGGCCGGCTGACCGTGCGTGTGCGACAGCATCGGAGCATCCGCGTGCTCCACGGCCAGCTCCCGCAGCTTCGCGATCACGGAGTCGAGGGCCGGCAGCCAGACCTCTTCGACGGCGCGCTTGACGGTGAGCGCGTACGAGGCGGAGTTGACGTCCTCACTGGTGCACGCGAAGTGCGTGAGCTCGGCGATCGCGTCGAGGCCGAGCGAGGACAGGCGGTCGCGCACCAGGTATTCGACGGCCTTCACGTCGTGGCGGGTGACGGCCTCCTTGGCCGCGAGCCAGTCGATCTCCTCCTGACCGAAGTCCAGGTAGAGCGCGCGCAGCTGCTCCTTCTGCGCGTCGGCCAGCGGCGAGGTGCCGAAGATCGAGCGGTCGGTGAGGGCGATGATCCACTCCACCTCGACCTCGACGCGGGCGCGGTTCAGGCCCGCCTCGGAGAGGTAGTCGGCGAGGCCGGTCGTGGCGGCGCGGTACCGTCCGTCGAGCGGGCTGAGCGGCTGGGCGGGAAGCTGCGTGGACAGGGGAGTACCTCCGGTTTTCAGGCCCGCGCGCGCGGAAGTCGCAGCGCCGGTTCGAGCTGTCGGAACAGGCCGCGGGTCGCGATGTCAATCATATCCAGCACCGAATCGAACATCTCGGGGCCGGCGTAGTAGGGATCGGGCACGTCCATGCTGGACGCGTGCGGGTCGAAGGAGCGCAGCAGCGTGACCTTTCCCTCGTCGTCGTCTGTGCTCGCCCACTCGCGCAGGATGCGCTCGTGCGTGCGGTCGAGCGCGATCACGAGGTCGTTCTCGCGCCAGGACGCCGCCGAGAACTGCTTCGCGCGGTGCAGCGATCCGTCGTAGCCGTAGCGCTCCAGAGCGTCGAGGGTGCGCTGGTCGGCGCGCTCGCCGAGGTGCCAGTCACCGGTGCCCGCACTGCGGGACACCAGACGGGAGCCCAGACCGTGCTCTTCGGCGAGGGCGCGCAGGACGACCTCGGCCATCGGCGAGCGGCAGATGTTGCCCGTGCACACGAAGATGACGCGGAAGGGCTCCGGGTCGGTCATCGTCCCATTCTGCTCTCCGCACGCGTCGACCCGCATCTCACAGGCGCAGTTCATCGCGAGTTCTGCACAGGTTCGCGCGGATCACGAGGCCGGCGCAGGAGCGGATGCCGCGACCCGAGCATCCTGATGGGCATGATCGACATCACCGCAGCCGACATGTCGGCGCAGCAGGACGTCTGGGCGTGGGCCGTGGCGTCGGGGGCGCTGGAGGAGGCACTGAACGCGTTGATGGACGCGCAGTCGGTGGTGGAGGAGCTGACTGTGTCGACGAACTGGCGGGTGAAGGCGGGACAGCTCCTGCACGGCGAGATGCTCGAGCGACGGTCGCAGATCGTCGCGCTGAACGCCACTGTGCACGATCTGCAGTGGCGGCTCGAGCGGGCGGTGGCGTGATGGCGGATGACGGCGCATCGAGTCCGGTGGACTCGCGGCAGGTGTTCGGGGCCGAGTATCCGATCACGATCACCTCTACCGGGCTCATCGCTGTCGACAGCGATGAGATGTACGCGGCAGCGTCACGGATGATCGACGCGCAATGGAGGCTCGCCGCTGCTGCGCACGCTGTGGAGCAGGCGAGGGCGGCTCTGGCTCATGCGCCGAAGGTGCGTGCGCACGTCCCCGGTCTCGGAAGAACCGTCGGAAGGATCCGCGAACTGCAGAGCGGGCTCGTCGACGACGCCGGCAAGACTCGACTCATGGCCGGAGCCTTCGAGTACGCCGATCTGCAGGCCCGGCAGCAGGTACTGACGGTGAACTTCCCCGATGAGGCGGCCGCGCTGCAGCTGCGGCTCGACGCGCTTGCCCTGGCCGATCCGGGTGTGAAGGACAAGGTGGCGTGGCTGCAGGCGGAATGGGCGAAGGGCGGCTACCAGGGCACATCCCAGACCTGGCAGACAGCGCTGCTGGGAGAAGGCGTGTGGGCCGAGCTCGGGCGCGCCGCCGGCAGGGCGGCGCCGGGCCTCGATCTGGCGTTGAACGTCGCGCTGCAGATCCTGCTGGCTTCGCTCATCCAGCTCGCGCGAGGCCTGCGCAAGGGCGTGCTCGTGCCCGGCGAGCAGTTCGCTCCGAAGGCGGAGGTGCCGGAGATCGAGTTGAAGGTCGTGAGCACCTCCCGCCCGGCGGGGCCGCCCGCCTCGGCGGAGGAGGCGCTGCGGCGGATTCCGCAGGACACCGCTGCGCAGATCCGGATCGACCGGATGACGCTGCCCGATGGCACCCGACGGTTCGCCGTCTACCTCGACGGTACGCAGGATCCGCTCGGCGATGACCCGTGGAACATGGTGTCGAACGTGGAGATGTACCTCTTTCGCAAGCAGGCGGCATCATATGTGGCCACGACGCAGGCGCTCGAGGCCGCCGGCGCTCAGCCCGGCGATGTGCTCGACGTGGTCACGTACTCCCAGGGAGGGCTGATCGGCTCGGCGCTCGCGATGGGCGGCCAGTACGCCGTGCGCACGCTGTACGCCGCGGGGAATCCGGTCGCCCCTGTGGTCCCGGAGACCACGCAGGTGGGCCAGCTGCGGCACAGGGATGATCCGGTCGGCAATGGGCTGACCGCGAGCGCCTACGGCGGCACGTCCGGGGCGGACAACGGCTTCGTCGTCACCCGAGACGCGCTCGGAGACGAAGACCATCCGGGCGACCTCGACGAGTACCGGATCATCGCCCCGCACCTGTTCGACGAATACCTGGAGACTGCGCGGATGTCCGATGATGCCCACGATCCACGGGTCGAGGCGATGGTGGCGACCTGGCAGAAGGATGCGGCGGGTGCCGAGATCGACTCCTTCGTCTATCAGGCGACGACGAAGTGACTCAGTGCCTCTCGGCCGCCTTGCGCTGCGGGCGGAGGATGATCGAGAAGATCCAGTTGATCAGAGAGATCACGATCGCCGCGACGATGCCCCACCAGAACGAGTTCACTTCGAGGCCCCAGCCGAAGAAGTGCGTGATCCAGGCGGTCAGCCACAGCAGGAAGCCGTTGATGACCAGGCCGATCAGCCCGAGCGTGAGGATGTACAGCGGGAACGCGATGACCTTGATCACCGTGCCGACGATGGTGTTCACCAGCGCGAAGATCAGCGCGATGCCGAGCAGCGTGATGATCATCTGCAGGTCACGGCCAGGTGGGAACGGGCGCACGCTGACCTCGAGCACCGGCATGAGGGTGACGACCCAGATGGCGAAGGCGTTTACGACGACGCGGACGAGGAATCGCATGTTTCGAGTGTGACACGTGCGCCTCACATCACGTGGAAGACTCGGAGCATGGCCTACGACTTCGAGACGGTTATCGACCGCACCGGCACCGGCGCCGCCAAGTGGGAGGAGATGCGCGAGGCGAACCCCGACGTCCCCCAGGGCATCTCGCCGTTCTCGGTCGCCGACCTCGACCTTCCCATGGCTCCCGAGATCACCGAGGGGCTGCTCGCGCACCTCCGCACCGCCGTGCTCGGCTACACGATCGCCACCGACGACTACTGGGACGCGGTGACCGGCTGGTTCCAGCGCCGGCACGGGTGGACCGTCGACCGTGAGCACATCTCGCTCGCCCCCGGCATCGTGCCCGCCTTCTTCACCGCCATCCGCGCGTTCACCGAGCCGGGCGACGGCGTGATCGTGCAGACCCCGGCGTACTACCCCTTCTACCGCGGCATCCGCTCGAACGAGCGCACCGTGGTCGGCAACCCGCTGGTGCTGCGCGACGGACGCTGGCGCCTCGACCTCGAAGACCTCGAGGCGAAGGCGAAGGACCCGCGCAACAAGGTGCTGCTGTTCTGCAGCCCGCACAACCCGACGGGTCGGGTCTGGGAGCGTGACGAGCTCGAGGCCGTCGCGCGCATCGCGCTGGAGAACGACCTCGTCGTGATCAGCGACGAGATCCACTTCGACCTGGTGCTGCCCGGCAGCACGCACACCGTGTTCTCCGAGCTCAGCCCCGAGATCGCCGCCCGCACGGTGGTGTGCACCGCGCCGAGCAAGACGTTCAACCTGGCCGGCATGCAGACCAGCAACATCGTGATCAGCGATCCCGCGCTGCGCGAGGCGTACAACGACGAGCGCACCCGCACGGGCTTCTTCACGCTGAACGCCCTCGGCTTCGAGGCCTGCCGCCTCGCCTACACCGAGGCCGAGCCGTGGCTGGAGCAGCTCATCGAGCTGGTCGCCTCGAACCACGCGCTGGTGCGCGCGTTCATGGCCGAGCGGATGCCCGAGGTCGTCGTGTTCGACCTCGAGGGCACCTACCTGCAGTGGATGGACTTCCGCGCTTACGGGCACGACGCCGACGAGCTCAAGCGCATCAACGAGCAGGAGGCACTGGTGTTCTTCGACGAGGGCGCCGTGTTCGGCCCCGAGGGCGAGGGCTTCGAGCGGATGAACCTCGCCGCGCCGTCACACGCGATCGCCGCCGCGCTGGAGCGCCTCGCCGCGGCCTACGGGCACTGACGGCGAACTGTCGCAGAATCTGCGACAGTTGCCCGGAAACATCGGCCGCGTCCCGTGCTCAACTTCGGACCGGGCGGCGACTCGCCGGTGATCCACGCGGATACTGCGGCGCGTCGCGCGCGGCATCCGAAGTCGGGTACGTCAGTTGTCGCAGAATCTGCGACAACTGCCCGGCCGCGTCAGCGCCGCACGTGCGCGGCGAACCGCGCCGCGATCTCAGGCAACTCCAACCCGCTCTGGGCGACATCCAGGACGAGGTCGAACGCCTCGTCCGTCTCCATGTCGATGAAGATGCCGTTCAACTCCAAGAACGTGAGCGTGAGGATCCATGAGAACCGCTTGTTGCCGTCGAACAGCGGATGGTTCTGCGCCAGTGATGACATCAGTGCCGCCGCCTTGAGCTCGATCTCGGGGTAGGCCTCGACGCCGAACATCGAGCTCGACGGGCGGGCGAGAGCCGACGCGAGCAGCCCGATGTCGCGGACGTGCAGGCCGAGAGCGTCGAGGATGCCCATCGCCTGGGGAAGCTCGACGTACCGGATCATGCGTCTTCGAGCTTCGTCATCAGCTCTGAATAGCGATCCGCGATTCCGAGCGCGATGCTCACGGCCTCCTCGGTCGTGACCTCCTCGCGGACGAACCGGTCCGCGGCCTCGATCAGGAGTGCGTGCTTGGACGTGTGGCGCCGCTCGGCGAGCGCGCTCAGCTGCGCGTCGAGCTCCGGAGGGATCCGCACCGTCATAGCCATACCAAAATGGTATCACTCGGGCATCCACCCCGCCTCTTAGACTCGTACCGTGACTGAGCCGATCCTGCCCCGCATCCGTCCCGAGATCGCGGCGCTGCCGCCGTATCGCCAGGGCAAGCAGGCGGGCGCCGATGCCTTCAAGCTGTCCAGCAACGAGAACCCGTTCGAGCCGCTGCCGTCGGTCGTCGCCGCCCTGGCGCGCACGACTCCGGTGAACCGCTACCCGGATGCCTCGGCCGGCGCGCTGCGCGCGCGACTGGGCGAGAAGTGGGGCGTCGCTCCGGATGCTGTGCACGTCGCGGCCGGCTCGGTGTCGATCCTGCACCAGCTCGTGCTCGGCACCTCGAGCGTGGGCGACGAGGTGCTCTACGCCTGGCGCTCCTTCGAGGCGTATCCGAGTCTGCCGCTGGTCGCCGGCGCCACCGGCGTCGAGGTGCCTCTCGCGCCCGGCGCGAAGCACGACCTCGATGCGATGGCCGACGCGATCACCGACCGCACCCGCGTCGTGATCGTGTGCACCCCGAACAACCCGACCGGCCCGATCATCACAAGCGCCGAGTTCGCCGCGTTCCTCGAGCGGGTCCCGCAGGACGTGCTGGTGATCCTCGACGAGGCCTACGCCGAGTTCGTCACCGACGCCGAGGCCGTCGACGGCTTGAAGGAGCGCGTCTTCGAGGCGCATCCGAACGTCGTCGTGCTGCGCACCTTCTCCAAGGCCTACGGGCTCGCAGGCCTGCGCGTGGGCTACGCCATCGGGCATCCTCGGGTGCTCGACGCGGCTCGCACCACCGGCATCCCGCTGTCGGTGACCAGCGCGGCCGAGAACGCGGCGATCGCCAGCCTGGACGCCGAGGACGAACTGATGGAGCGCGTCGCCGTGATCGTCGAGCGGCGTGAGCGCCTGGTCGCAGGGCTCCGCGAGCTGGGTTGGAAGGTGCCCGACTCGCAGTCCAACTTCGTGTGGCTGCGCACCAAGGAGCGCACCGACGAGATCGCGGCGGCCTTCGTCGAGGCGGGGCTGATCGTGCGTCCGTTCTCGGGCGACGGCATCCGCATCTCGGTGGGCGAGGAGCAGTCGCTCCCGCGCGTGCTCGAGGTCGCCGCCGCCGTCCGCGTCTGAACCGTGCTCACCCCCGGGTCCTGAGCGAGCGAAGCGAGACGAAGGGCGTCAACGCCCGGATTCTTCGGATTCCGAGCAGATACTAGGGCCCCCGAACTATGCGTGACCGGGCATGCGGGCGCGGGTACCGTGGAGCGGGTGACCTCTCCTGAGACCCCCCTCGTCCGCGTCCTGGACGCCGACGGACGGTTCGCTCCGACGGATGCCGCGCAGCAGTACCTGCCGCTGATCGAGGCGCTCACCGACGCCGAGCTCGAGCAGTTCTACCGCGACATGGTCGTCATCCGCGCGATCGACACCCAGGCCACCAACCTGCAGCGTCAGGGCCAGCTGGCTCTGTGGCCGCCGAGCCGCGGGCAGGAGGCCGCGCAGGTCGGCTCTGCCTACGCCGCGCGCCCGCAGGACACGATCTTCCCGTCGTACCGCGAGCACGTCGTCACCCGCATCCGCGGTGTCGACCCGGTCGACATCATCAAGCTGATGCGCGGCGTCTCGCACGGCGGCTGGGACCCGACCGATCCGAAGAACGGCAACACCCGGCTGTACACGCTGGTGCTCGGCTCGCAGACCCTGCACGCCGCCGGCTTCGGCATGGGCCTCGCCTTCGACGGCAAATGCGGCACCGGCGATCCGGAGCGCGACGAGGCCGTCGTGGTCTACTACGGCGACGGCGCCTCCAGCCAGGGCGACGTGCACGAGGCGATGGTCTTCGCCGCCAGCTACGACGCTCCCGTGCTGTTCTTCCTGCAGAACAACCACTGGGCCATCTCGGTGCCCGTCGCGACCCAGTCGAAGGTTCCGCTGGTCGGCCGCAGCGCCGGCTACGGCATCCCGTCGGTGCGTGTGGACGGCAACGACGTGCTCGCCAGCTACGCCGCCTCGCGGATGCAGCTCGACGAGGCCCGCGCCGGCGCCGGCCCCCGCGCGATCGAGGCCGTGACCTACCGGATGGGCGCGCACACCACCAGCGACGACCCGACGAAGTACCGCGGCAGCGCCGAGGAGCAGGAGTGGGCGCTGCGCGACCCGATCGCGCGCATGCGCGCGTTCCTCGAGGGGCGCGGTGCCGCGGCATCCCTGTTCGCCGACGTCGACGCCGAGGCGGCGGATGCCGCGGAGGATCTGCGCTCGCGCAGCGTCGCGCTGCCCGAACCCGGCCCCGACGCGATGTTCCGGTACGTCTACAGCGAGCCGCATCCGCTGATGGCGGAGCAGGAGAAATGGCTGGCCGACTACGAGGCATCCTTCGAAGGGGGCGCACAGTGACCATCGAGACGATGCCCCTCGCGAAGGCGCTCAACGCCGGGCTGCGCAAGGCCATGCAGGACGACCCGCGCGTGCTGCTCATGGGCGAGGACATCGGTCCGCTCGGCGGCGTGTTCCGCGTCACCGAGCACCTGCAGGCCGAATTCGGCGACCGCCGCGTGCTGGACACCCCGCTCGCCGAGTCCGGCATCGTCGGCTCCGCGATCGGCCTCGCCATGGCCGGGTTCCGCCCGGTCTGCGAGATCCAGTTCGACGGATTCGTGTTCCCCGCGTTCGACCAGATCACCACGCAGCTGGCGAAGCTGACCAACCGGCACGAGGGCGCGCTGTCCATGCCGGTCGTCATCCGCATCCCCTACGGCGGGCACATCGGCGCGATCGAGCATCACCCGGAGAGCCCGGAGGCGTACTTCGCGCACACCCCCGGACTGCGCGTGGTCAGCCCGTCGACGCCGAACGACGCCTACTGGATGATCCAGGAGGCGATCGCCTCCAACGACCCGGTGATCTTCCTCGAGCCGAAGAGCAAGTACTGGCAGAAGGGCGAGGTCGAGCTGGATGCGTCGGCCGCATCGCTGCACGCGACCCGCGTCGTGCGGCGCGGCACCGATGTCACTCTCGTCGGCCATGGCGCGATGGTCACCACACTGCTGCAGGCCGCGGCGCTCGCCGAGGCCGAGGGCACCAGCTGCGAGGTCATCGACGTCCGATCGCTGTCGCCGGTCGACTACGGTCCGATCCTCGACTCGGTGCGCTCCACCGGGCGCATGGTCTACGCGCAGGAGGCGCCGCAGCACACCAGCGTGGGCAGCGAGATCGCCGCGACCGTGATGGAGCGCGCCTTCTATGCGCTCGAGGCGCCGGTGCTGCGCGTCTCGGGCTTCGACACCCCGTTCCCGCCGGCCAA
>JAITUD010000014.1 GCA_031286555.1 Microbacterium sp.
ACGATCATCACCTACGGTGCGATGGTGCAGACCGCGCTGGACGCCGCCGAGGCGGCGGCCGATGAGGGCACCTCTCTCGAGGTCATCGACCTGCGCTCGCTCTCGCCGATCGACTACGACACCGTGGATGCCGCCGTGCGGCGCACCGGCCGAGTGGTCGTCGCCCACGAGGCCTCCCGCGAGGCGGGGCTGGCGGCCGAGGTGATCGCGAGCATCACCGAGCACTGCTTCGAGTACCTGGAGTCCGCCCCGCTGCGGGTCACCGGGCACGACATCCCCTACCCGCCCGCGAAGCTCGAGAAGTTCCACCTGCCCGACCTGGATCGCATCCTGGACGCGGTCGACCGGGTGATGGATCGTCCGAACAGCCTCACCGGAGCGATGGGGGAGCAGGCATGATCGCGGAGTTCCGTCTTCCCGACCTCGGTGAGGGGCTCACCGAGGCCGAGGTGGTGCAGTGGCTGGTGCAGCCCGGTGACACCGTGGCGCTCAATCAGACGCTGGCCGAGGTCGAGACGGCCAAGGCCGTCGTCGAGCTGCCGTCGCCCTATGAGGGCACGGTGTCGTCGCTGCACGCCGACGCCGGTGAGACGATCGCCGTCGGCGCGCCCCTGATCGCCTTCGAGGTCGAGGGTGCGGAGGATGCCGCACCCGAGGCGCCGTCGGAGGAGAAGGCGCAGCCGAACCTCGTCGGCTACGGGGCCGCGCCTGCGGCATCAGGCCGTCCGGCGCGCCGAACCCGCCGTTCCGGTGGGGCGCCTGCCGTCGCAGCGGATGCCGCGGTGATCGAGGCCGCTCCGCACGACGTGCTGCCCGAGGCGCCGATGGAACCGGCGGTCGGGGAGCGTCCCCGCTCGACCCCGCCGGTCCGCGCGCACGCCAAGCGACTCGGTGTCGACCTGACGCTCATCGCGGCGGAGGTCGGCGACCGGGTGATCACGCGTGCCGACGTGGACGCCTACGCCCAGCGCGTCGGTGCTGGGCCGACGCCGGCCGCCCAGGAGTCCCCGCTCGCCGCGCAGGCATTCCCTGCGGACGGCATTCGCGAGACCCGCATCCCGATCCGCGGCGTGCGCAAGCACACCGCGGCAGCGATGGTGCAGAGTGCGTTCACCGCACCGCACGTGACCTGCTTCCACACCGTCGACGTCACGGCGATGATGGACCTGATCGCCGAGCTGAAGGCCGACCGCGCCCTTGCGGAGCACAGGATCGGCCCGCTGGTGCTGATCGCGAAAGCCGTCTGCCTGGCACTGCAGAACAACCCGTCACTCAATGCTCACTGGGATGAGGCCGCGGGCGAGATCGTGCAGTACCACTACGTGGACCTCGGCATCGCGGCGGCCACCGAGCGGGGCCTGATCGTGCCGAACATCCGTGATGCGGACCGCCTCGGCCTCACCGGCATCGCCGATGCGCTGCAGGCGCTGACCGCGACCGCGCGCTCGGGGAAGACCAGCCCGGCGGAGCTCGCCGGCGGCACGTTCTCGATCACGAACATCGGAGTGTTCGGCATCGACGCGGGCACTCCGATCCTGCCTCCTGGCCAGTCCGGCATCCTCGCCGTCGGCGCTGTGCGCCGCCAGCCCTGGGAATACCGGGGCGAGATCGCCCTGCGTCAGATGATGACGCTGAGCGTGTCCTTCGATCACCGTCTGGTCGACGGTGCTGAAGGGGCGAAGTTCCTCAAGGATGTCGCGGACATCCTCGAGCAGCCCGGCCGCGCAATGCTCTATTGACCGACGGAGTCAGTCGACGGTGCTGTCGGCGAGAAGCGCGGAGAGCGCCATCGCCGACAGCACCCGCGCGGTCTCGGCGTGTGCGCGCGCGGATGACCGGGTGGAGTGCGGCGTGGAGTTGATCAGGCCGAAACAGGCCTGCACCCGCAGGCGCTGATCCTCGGGGTTTCCCGCGCGCAGCTGGGTGAGGGCGTCGATCCAGAGATCGATGTAGGTGCGCTGCAGACGGCGGACCTCGGCCCGATCGGCGTCGGCCAGATGAGCGACATCCCGGTCCTGCACGCGGATCACATCGGCGTTGCCCAGCGCGAACTCGACGTGGAAGCCGATCAGGGCGCGCATGCGGTGCGGGGCATCCGTCTCCGCCTCGGAGACGCGGGTGCCGCCGCTGACGAGATCGGCGCTGACCTGCGTGAGCACGGCCCCGAGCAGCGCCTGCTTGCCGGGGAAGTGCCGGTACACCGCGGGCCCGGAGATGCCCACGGCGGCGCCGATCTCCTCCAGGCTCACCCCTGAATACCCGCGCGCGGCGAACAGTCTCGCGGCGGCCTCCAGGAGCGCATCGGTGCGCTCGGCCTTGGCGCGGTCGCGCGCCGTGCTCGTGCTCGTCATCGCAGCAGTCCTCGCAGTTTCGGGTTAGTGAACACTAACCGAAATCGGGATGCCGCCACGAGAATGTGACGGAGCCGTGATGCTCAGGCGGGCACGGCGTCGTGGAGGCGCAGCCCTCCGCCATCCATCGCGAACGTGTAGACGGAGCCGTTCGCGATCCGCTCGCCCGGGGCGGGCAGCGCCCCGCCGGATGTGTGCTCGAGCAGGGCCCTGATCACGCCGCCGTGCGTGCAGACCAGGACCGACTCGCTGCGCGGTGCGGAGCGACGCCGGGCCGCACGGTCGATGCGCGCGAGCGAGTCCAGTGCCCGAGTCGTGAGCTGCTGCACGGTCTCGGCTCCGGGGATGTCGTCTCGGCTGCCGGGGTAGCGCTCCTTGTACTGCTCCCAGAGCAGCCCCTCGGCCTCGCCGAACTCGTGCTCGCGCATGCCGTTCGTGAGCACCGGCGCCGGCAGGCCCAGCTGCTCCGCGATGATCGACGCGGTCTCCTGGGCGCGCGTCAGCGGGCTGGCGTAGACGTGATCGAAGCGCAGGCCGGACAGCTGGGAAGCCGCGTCCCGTGCCTGCGCCCGTCCGGTGTCGTTCAGCGGGATGTCGGTGGAGCCCTGAATGCGGCCCTCCAGGTTCCAGTCGGTCTGGCCATGGCGCACAAGAGTCAGAAGGGTCACCCGGCGAGCCTATCGGCGAGACCTGAGAGGACCTCGCTCGTGCCTCCGCGGACGACGGCGTCGGCCCAGGCATCCGCTCTCGTCGGCTCGTGGTTGACCAGCACGATCGGGATGCCGCGCCGCCGCGCGCGCTCGATCACACGGATGCCGGAGTTGACCGTGAGCGACGTGCCGGCGACCAGCATCGCGTCGGATGCGTGCACCAGCGACTCCGAGATGCGGAACCGGTCTGCCGGAACGAACTCGCCGAAGAAGACGACATCGGGTTTCAGCATGCCGCCGCAGACCGTGCACGGCGGGATGATGAAGCCGTCCGTGCTCTCGGGCGCGACGTCGCCGTCGGGGTTCATGACGATGTTCTCGGGGACGGTGATCCAGGGGTTGAGCTGTTCGATGCGCGTGCCGATGTCGCGGCGGTCGAAGATCTGCCGGCAGTCCAGGCACTGCACCCGGCGCATCGTGCCGTGGATCTCGACCACACGCGTGCTGCCCGCGCTCAGGTGCAGGCCGTCGACGTTCTGCGTCACGACGCCGGTCACCGAGCCGGCGCGCTCCATCGTCGCGAGCGCACGGTGCCCGGAGTTCGGCTGCACGGAGGTGAAGGTGCGCCAGCCGAGGTGCCCTCCCACCCAGTACCGGCGGCGCGCCGCCTCGTCGGCGAGGTAGGTCTGGATCGTCATCGGGTTCGCGCGGGTGCGCGCGCCGGCACCACGATAGGCCGGGATGCCGGAGTCTGTGGAGATCCCCGCACCTGTGAGCACTGCCGTACGGCGCCCCTCCAGTACTGCTGCGGCCTCGTCTATCTGCTTCTCGCTCGCCCCCGTGTCCACTCCGCGAGTCTAGGGTCACCGTCCGGTGGCGGGAAGATGGTCGTATGCATCTCATCGCCGTCGACGACCCCGACGACCCGCGGCTCGACGACTACCGCTCGCTCACCGATGTCGCGCTGCGGCGCGCGCAGGAGACCGAGCGCGGGCTCTACATGGCCGAGTCGCCGAAGGTGATCGAGCGCGCGCTGGCGGCGGGACACAGCCCGAGATCCGTACTGGTGCAGCAGAAGTGGGTCGATCAGGTGCGCGCGATGGTCCCGGAGGGGACGACCGTCTTCGTCGTGCCGGATGCCGTGTCGGAGGCGCTCACCGGGTTCGCGGTGCATCGCGGCGCGCTGGCGGCGATGCACAGGCCGGAGCTGCCGTCCGTGGCCGAGCTGGTGAGCGAGTTGCCTGCGCGCTCTCGCGTGGCCGTGCTGGAGGGGCTCACCGACCACGCGAACGTCGGGGCGCTGTTCCGCTCGGCGGCGGCGCTCGGCATCGGCGCCGTGCTGGTGTCGCCGGCCTGCGCGGATCCGCTGTATCGGCGGTCCGTGCGGGTATCGATGGGGACGGTTTTCCAGGTGCCCTGGACTCGGATCGCCGACTGGTCCTTCGGGATCGCGGAGCTGAAGGACGCCGGGTATCTCGTCGCCGGTATGACGCTGGGGGACGGCGCGGTGCCGCTCGACGAACTCGTCGCCGAGGACCCGGCGCGGCTCGCGCTGATGTTCGGCAACGAGGGCGACGGACTGACCGCCGCCACAGATGCGATGCTCGAGCGGCGCGTCATCATCCCGATGATGGGCGGGGTGGACTCGCTGAACGTGGCCGCGGCTTCCGCCGTCGCGTTCTACGCGACCCGCTGAGAGCCGCCTACGATGGACCGGTGATTCCGCCCAGCACCGAACGTCTCCGCTTCCGCCCCATGCAGCCCGCTGATCTCGATCTCATGGCCGGCATGCTCGGTGATCCGGAGGTCATGCGCTTCTATCCCGCGCCGAAGACGCGTGAGCAGGCGGCCGCCTGGATCGCCTGGAACGAGCGGAACTACGCGGAGCACGGGTTCGGGCTGTGGATCGTGGAGACCCACGACGGTCAGTTCGTCGGCGACTGCGGGCTGACCTGGCAGGAGGTCAACGGTGTCCGGAGGCTGGAGGTCGGCTACCACGTCGTGGCGGCCCTGCAGGGTCGCGGATACGCCACGGAGGCGGCGACCGCCTGTCGGGACTACGCGCGCGACGTGTTGGATGCCCCCGAGCTGATCGCCATCATCCACCCGGACAACAGCGCGTCGGAGGGCGTCGCACGCAAGCTGGGAATGCAGCGGCTGGATGACGATCACGGCGGGAGCATCCCGGTCCGGACGGTGCTGGGGATGCGATTCTCATGAGTCGTGCGCCCTCTGCTTCGGCGAGGGGAGCTGGCCGGCCAGCATCGCGGTCAGGGCTATCGCGAAACCGAGCAGCTGGATCAGGGTGAGGGCTTCGCCGGCGATGAGCGCGCCGAGAGTCGCGGCCACGAGCGGGGAGAGCAGCCCGAGCAACGCGGTCGCGGTGACCGGGAGACGGCGGATTCCGTTGAACCAGATCGTGTAGGTCAGAAGGGCGCCGACCACGCCGAGCCACGCGTAGCCGAGCCAGGCCGCGCCATCGATGTCGGCGGGAACGCCGTCGATGAGCAGGGCGGGCAGCAGGAGCACCAGGCCGCCGGCCGTGAGCTGCCACCCCGCCAGCCCGACGGCTGACACGCCCTCGGGGCGGCCCCACTTCTTCGTGAGCACGACACCGGTGCCCATCGACACTGCGCCGGCGAGACCCGCGAGGATGCCGAGCGGGGACAGAGCCGCGTCGGGGCCGAGTACGACGAAGGCGACGCCGACCATGCCCACCACACCCCAGCCGAGCCGCCAGCGCGAGAGCTTCTCGTGCAGGATCGCGACGGCGAGGAAGGCGATCACGATGGGCTGTGCCGCGCCGAGCGTGGCGGCGACGCCTCCCGGAAGCTGCTGGGCGGCCAGGAAGAGCAGCGGGAAGAACGCGCCCATGTTCAGGGTTCCGAGCACCCGGCTCTTCCACCACCACGAGCCGTGCGGCAGTTGGCGCGCGATCAGCAGGGCGATGAGCCCGGCGGGGAGCGCGCGCAGCATGGCCGCAAAAAGGGGGTGGCCCTCCGGCAGCAGGTGCGTGGTCACGATGTAGGTCGTGCCCCACACCGCGGGGGCCAGCGCGGTCAGCGCCGTCCAGCCCACGCGGTTGGCAGTGGCCGGGGTCTTGGCGCCGAGGAGAGCGGGGGAGGTCGTCGTGTCGGTCATGACTCCATCGTCGGCTCGGAGCGCATGATGAGTCCAACACATTGTTGCGACAACAGCTATGAGTAGCAATCATGAATGCATGGAGTTCCAGCAGATGCGATACGTCATCGCCGTGGCCGAGGAGCGCAGCTTCACGAGGGCGGCGGAACGTTGCCTCGTGGTGCAGTCGGCACTGAGTCATCAGATCAAGGCGCTCGAGCGCGAGCTCGGAGTGCGGCTGTTCGCGCGCACCAGCCGCCGGGTCGAGATCACTGCCGCGGGCGAGGCGTTCCTCGTGGAGGCGCGCGCAAGCCTTGCCGCCGCCGCACGCGCGATGTCCGAGGCGGCGGCGGCCGGCGGGCGGATCAGCGGCACTCTGACCGTCGGCGTGATACCCACGGTCACGGCCATCGACGTCCCCGCCGTGCTGGGCCGGTTCCACCGCGCCCACCCGGAGGTGCGGATCAGGCTCCGTGGCGGTGGAAGCGACGAGTTCATCGCGGCGATCGTCGCCGGCAGCATGGATGTAGCCGTGCTCGGCCTCCCGGACAGCACCCCGCCGAAGGGTGTGGCCGCGCGTGTGCTGGTGCGAGAGAACCTCGTTGCCGTCGTCGCGGGGGAGCATCCTCTGGCGGGACGAGGGCGACTGCGTCTGGACGAGCTGGCAGGGGAGGCGTTCGTGGACTTCCCCGAAGGCACGCCTGGACGCATCCAGTCCGACCTGGCGTTCGAAGCCGCCGGCATCCATCGCGAGGTCATGTTCGAGGCGATGGACACGGCCCTC
>JAITUD010000024.1 GCA_031286555.1 Microbacterium sp.
CGTCGCCAGGATGGCGGCCGCACCGCCGAACCGGCCGAGCTCGTCGCGCGCCATCTGACCGAGCGAGCGGCCGCCGCGGCGCATCGAGAAGAACAGCACCAGGTAGTCCTGCACGGCACCGGCGAGCACGACGCCCACGATGATCCAGATCGTGCCCGGCAGATAGCCCATCTGCGCCGCGAGCACCGGACCCACCAGCGGTCCGGCGCCGGCGATCGCGGCGAAGTGGTGCCCGAACAGCACGCGCCGGTCGGTGGCGACGTAGTCCTTGCCGTCGGCCTTGTACTCGGCCGGCGTCGCGCGCCGGTCATCCGGCTTCGTGATGTGCTTCTCGATGTACTTCGAGTAGAAGCGGTAGAAGATCACGTAGGTGCACACGGCCGCGAACACGAACCAGATCGCGTTCACCGTCTCGCCTCGGACGATCGCCAGCATGGTCCAGGACACGCCGCCGAGCAGCGCGATCGCCGCCCAGATCACGATCTTCAGCGGAGTCCACTTCGGCTTCTCGTCGACGGACACGGGCGGCAGCTCGCGCTCGTCGACGGTCGTACCCGCGTTCTCACTCATCAGCTCTCACTCCATCGTCAGGGCCCCCAGCGCTACGACAGACACTAGCGCGCAGGATGACGGATGCCGGTCAGCTGAGCTCCGAGCCCTCCAGCAGGTCGGTCACGAGCGCAGCGATCGCCGACCGCTCCGAGCGGGTCAGGGTGACGTGCCCGAACAGCTCGTGTCCCTTGAGCGTCTCGATCACCGAGGCGATGCCGTCGTGGCGCCCCACTCGCAGGTTGTCGCGCTGGCCGACGTCGTGGGTGAGCACGACCCGGGAGTTCTGCCCCATCCGGCTGAGCACCGTGAGCAGAACGTTGCGCTCCAGCGACTGCGCCTCGTCGACGATCACGAAGGCGTCGTGCAGCGAGCGCCCGCGGATGTGCGTGAGGGGCAGCACCTCCAGCATCCCCCGCTCGACGACCTCCTCGACGACATTGCCCGAGACGACGGAGCCGAGCGTGTCGAAGACCGCCTGGCCCCACGGGTTCATCTTCTCCTCGCGATCGCCGGGCAGGTAGCCGAGTTCCTGGCCGCCGACGGCGAACAGCGGCCGGAACACGATGATCTTCTTCTGCTGCTGGCGCTCCAGCACGGCCTCCAGGCCGGCGCAGAGCGCGAGCGCGGACTTGCCCGTGCCGGCGCGACCGCCGAGCGAGACGATGCCGACCTCGGGGTCGAGCAGCAGATCGATCGCGATGCGCTGCTCGGCAGAGCGGCCGTGCATCCCGAAGATGTCCCGGTCGCCGCGCACCAGCCGGTACTCGCCGTCACCGGTGACCCGCCCGAGCGCCGATCCGCGCTCGGAGTGGATGATCAGCCCGGTGTTCACCGGGACGCCGCGGACGTCGTCACTGAGGCCGATCTCGCTCTCGTAGAGGTCGCTCATCTCGTCGCCGGAGAGATCGACGTTCGCGATGCCCGTCCAGCCCGAGTCGACCGCCTGCTCGGCGAGGTACTCCTCGGCGTTCAGTCCGAGCGAGGCCGCCTTCACCCGCATCGGCAGGTCCTTCGACACGATCGTGACGTCCTGACCGTCCTGCGCCAGCTGCGCGGCGATGGCGAGGATGCGGCTGTCGTTGTCGCTGAGCCGGATGCCGGCCGGCAGCACCGTGAGGTCGGCATTGCCCAGTTCCACCCGGAGCGTTCCGCCGTCGCCGACCTCGACCGGGAAGTCCAGTCGGCCGTGCTCGACGCGGAGCTCGTCGAGGTGGCGCAGCGCCCGGCGGGCGAAATAGCCCAGCTCCGGGTCGTGCCGCTTGGCCTCGAGCTCGGTGATGACGACGACCGGCAGCACGATCGAGTGCTCCGCGAAGCGGAACAGTGCCTGCGGATCGCTGAGCAGCACCGAGGTGTCGAGCACGTACGTGCGGAGGGCGGTGTCGTCGTCCTGCTTGCGGGCGGTGGCCCTGCGGGTGGACTGCTGCGGCGCGGTGCGTGTGGTCACGATCGATCCCCCGATCCGGGCTGAACCCGGCTCTGCTGCGAGTCGACCAGGGGCCACGAGTCGCTGACCTGATGGCCGACCCGACCGGACGCGGTGTCCGATGACTTGAAGGTACGACCGGGGTGTGCGGCTCCGCCGGAGGGACACGCTTAACCGGAGATGAACTTTCCGAGCGCGGCGCCGAACAGGTCGATGGTGGCGTCGTCGGTGCCGGCATGGGCGGCGACCCGCACCGCTCCCCCGCGCGCGGTCGCCGCGACGCCGGCATCCGTGAGCGCGGCCGACAGGCCGTCGGTGTCCTCGGGGGCGAGCGAGACGATGCCGGCGCGCCGCTCCGGCTCGCGCGGCGAGGCCACCGGGATGCCGTGCTCGTCGGCGAGCGCGATGAGGCGGTCGATGCGGTCGGCGATCCGCGCCTCGACCGCGGCGACGCCCGCGTCGCGGATCTCGGCGGCACCGGCGGCCAGGCGCACGGCCGCGAGGTGGTCGGGCTGGCTCACGGTGAACGCCCGTGCGGATGCCGCGGGCGCGGGCAGCTCGTCGACGAAGAGCCCGTTCGAGGTCGTGCCCGCGATGCCGCTCAGCACCGGACGGATGCGGGCGCGCGCCTGCTCCGAGTAGCGCGCGAAGCCGGTGCCCCTGCCGGCGCGCAGCCACTTGTAGCCGTGCCCGGCGACGACGTCGCAGACCGTCCAGTCGACGTCGACCACGCCGAAGGACTGCACGGCGTCGACGAGGAGCAGGCGGTCGGGGCCGAGCAGCTCGCGCAGCGCCGTGAGATCGGCGCGGTAGCCGGTGCGGAAGTCGACGTGGCTCACGACGACGGCCGCCACGTCGTCGGTGAGCACCTCGGCCACGGCATCCGTCGTGACGCGTCCGTCTGCGGGCGTGATCCAGCGCGGCGTCAGCGCGCCCCGGGAGGCCTGCGCCGCCCGCTCGAGGGTGAGGCTGACGCTGGGGAACTCCGCGGTCGAGGCGATCACCGTGCCGGACAGGCCGTAGAGCGCCTGCGCGAGCCCGTGCGTCGAGGAGGCCTGGAGCACGACCTCGTCGGATGCCGCGCCGAGCAGGTCGGCGATCGTGTCGGTGGCCTGCGTCGCGCGCGCGAAGACCGGCGCGTGTTCGGCCGGGTCCGCCTGAGCGAGCTGGTCGAGCGCCCAGACGCTCTCGGCGCGCACCACCGGGGAGATCGGTCCGAAGGCGGCCCAGTTCAGATACCCGGCTCCGCTGCCGAAGGATGCCACGTACTCGTCGAAAGCGCTCATCGCCTCAGTCTGGCACCCTCGGTGCGCCCTCCGTCTCGCTTCGCGGATCCTGAGCGAGGAGCGGAGCGACGAGACGAAGGGCGCTCAGCACCAGAGGGGTCAGCGCCCGAAGCGGCGGTCGCGGTCGGCGAAGTCGCGGATCGCGCGCAGGAAGTCGACACGGCGCAGATCAGGGCCGAGCGCCTCGACGAAGTAGAACTCGCTGTGCGCACTCTGCCAGAGCAGGAAGTCGCTGAGCCGCTGCTCGCCGCTGGTGCGGATCACCAGGTCGGGATCGGGCTGGCCGCCGGTGTACAGGTGCTCGCCGATCATCTCGGGGGTGAGCTGCTCGGCGAGGTCCTCGAGTGTGCCGCCGGATGCCTCGTGCTGCGCGACGATGCTGCGCACGGCGTCGACGATCTCGTTGCGTCCGCCGTAGCCCACGGCGAGGTTCACATGCAGGCCCTTGTTGTCCTTGGTGCGCTCCTGCACCTCGGCGAGCACGCGGGCCAGTTCGGGAGGCAGGATGTCGGCGCGTCCGACATGCTGCACCCGCCAGTCCTTCTCGCGCGAGAGCGAGTCTGCCAGCTCGGCGATGATCTCGATGAGATCGTCGATCTCCTGGGAGTCGCGCTTGATCAGGTTGTCACTGGAGAGCAGGTAGAGCGAGACCACCTTCACCCCGAGCTCGTCGCACCAGCCCAGGAACTCGCGCATCTTCGCGGCTCCCGCTCGGTGCCCCTCGGCGACCGAGCCGTAGCCCAGCTGCCGCGCCCAGCGCCGGTTGCCGTCGATCATCATCGCGACGTGATGCGGAACGGATGCCGCATCCAGCTGCCTGCGCAGCCGGTTGCCGTACAGCCGGTACAGCGGGCCCCGGCCATCACTCGTGCGTGCGTTCACGCCTCAACGCTACCGCCGTCGGCTGTGAGAGCAGATCATGTACGGCTCACGGAATACGCGTGAGCCTAGAGTGAGCACGTGAGCACCCGACCCTCTCCCTCCGCCGACATGCCGCAGCTGCCGCTGCTGGCCGAGGCCGAGCAGGACGCCGCCGTCGAGATCAAACCGACCTGGCGCGGCTGGATCCACGCCGGGACGTTCCCGGTCGCGATCGCCGGAGGCATCGTCCTGATCGTGCTCGCACAGGGCACCCCCGCCAAGTGGGCGGCCGCCGTCTTCATGGCGACGTCGATGCTGCTGTTCGGCAATTCCGCGCTGTACCACCGGTTCAACTGGGGTCCCAAGACCAAGATGGTGCTGAAGCGCATCGACCACGCGAACATCCTGCTGCT
>JAITUD010000039.1 GCA_031286555.1 Microbacterium sp.
CCGGGTGCCGGACGCCCCTCGAAGCTCTACCGGCGGGCGGCCGGAACCGTCGCGGTCTCACTGCCGGAGCGCCGATACGACCTCGTCGGGCACCTCCTCGCCGGGGCCATCGAGCGCACGGCCGACGGCACGGCCCTGCCGGTCGCGCTCGACGCCGTCGCAAAGGAGGAGGGGCGGATGCTGGGCGAGTCGGCGCCCGCCGCAGAAGGCGACGAGCTCGATCGCACCGCAGCGGCTCTGGCCACGCAGGGATACGAGCCGCGCCTCACGGATGACGGCATGGTCCTCGCGAACTGCCCCTTCGACTCGCTCGCGCGCGAGCACACCGGACTCGTCTGCGGCATGAACCACGCCTATGTGGAGGGCGTCGTCGACGGGCTCGGCTGCGACCACGTGTGCGCACACCTCGATCCCGCCGAGGGCCGCTGCTGCGTGACGGTGACGCGCGCGTAGCGGTCTGACGGTAGCGTGAGTGCGTGGCGAAGAAGAGCGGGCGCCCCGCGCCGGGCAAGAGGTCGAGTGGCGGCCGCGCCAGGCCGGCGGTGAAGAAGGCCGCGCCTGCGAAGCGTCCGCAGCCCAAGAAGAAGGTCGCACCCGCCGAGGTCGTCGACGAGACCCCGCGCACGTTCCGTCTCGGCGCGATCCCGGGTGCGACACCGGGCAAGTGGATCGACGCCTGGAAGAACCGGCTGCCGCACGTCACCCTCGAACTGGTGCCGATCGAGGTCGCCGAGGAGCGCGACGCCCTGGTCGACCTCGACGCCGCCCTGGTGCGTCTGCCGATCGACCGGCCGGACGACCTGCATGTCATCCGGCTCTACGACGAGCTGCCTGTCGTCGTGGCATCCGCCGAATCGCACCTCATGGCAGCCGAGACCCTCACCGCCGCGGATCTCGACGGCGAGGTGCTGGTCACTCCGCTCGACGACGTGCTCGGTCCGCTGGATCTGCCGACCGTCGCCCCGCGATTCGCCCCGGTTCCCACGACCGCGGATGCCGTCGCGACGGTCGCGACCGGAACCGGCATCGTCTTGGTGCCGATGTCGCTGGCGCGCCTGCATCACCGCAAGGATGTCGAGTACCGGGTGCTCGAGGGCGGCCCGACCTCGACGGTCGCGCTGGCCTGGCCGCGCGAGCGCACCACCTCCGATGTGGAGGCCTTCGTCGGCATCGTGCGCGGCCGCACGGCGAACTCGTCGCGCTGACGCGCCACGCTGTCAGCTGAGAGCGTTTCGTCTCGCTCCGCTCGCTCAACGACCGGGGAGCTGGCGCAGCGCCGCGGTGATCTGATCCGCTGTCGGGGCCCCGCGCAGCCCGGCATCCGTCGGGTAGACCCGGCAGGCGAGCCGGCCGGTGCGGCCATCGGACGGGAACAGGTCCTCGCCGTCGACGAGGATCGTCGGCGAACCGGCGAACGCTGCGGCCGCGGCATCCTCCGGCGTGCGCAGCAGCCGCGTCGCGACGGGCGCGTCGAGACCGAGGGATGCCACGGCCTCACGCACTCCCGCCACGGCGATGTCCGTCGACGGGCATCCGTCGATGTGCAGCACCTCGATGTTCATACAGACATTCTCCCCCGCCTCGTCCACCCGCGTTGCGCTCCCACGAGCGCAGCAGAACGGCCCGCCGCGTGAGCGACGGGCCGTTCCATGGGGTCAGGCGGCGACGGGAGCCTTCGCGTGCACCGCGAGCTCTCCGCCCGCGGCATCCACCACGACGTGCCCACCATCCGCGAGCGAACCTGAGACGAACAGGTCGGCGATGCGGTCGTCGACCTCGCGCTGGATCAGGCGGCGCAGCGGCCGCGCACCGTACTCCGGCTCGTAGCCGTGCTCACCGAGCCAGACGACCGCGGCATCCGTCACGTCCAGCGTGACCGACCGCAACGACAGCCGGTCTGAGGTCGCACCGAGCACCAGCCGCACGATCTGCGAGATCTCCTCGAGCGACAGCTTCTGGAAGATCACGATCTCGTCGATGCGGTTCAGGAACTCCGGACGCATCGCCTCGCGCAGCTTGCCCATCACGCGCGCCTTCAGGTCGTCCTGAGAGGAGAACCCGGACTCGTCACGGGATGCCACGAAGCCGAGCGCGCCCGACCGCGAGGCCAGGAACTCCGAGCCGATGTTCGAGGTCATCACGACCACCGTGTTGCGGAAGTCGACCGTGCGGCCCTGGCCGTCGGTGAGGCGGCCGTCGTCGAGCACCTGCAGCAGCAGGTTGAACACGTCGGGGTGCGCCTTCTCGATCTCGTCGAACAGCACGATCGAGTACGGGTTGCGCCGCACCCGCTCGGTGAGCTGTCCGGCCTCGTCGTAGCCGACGTATCCCGGAGGGGCGCCGACCAGGCGCGACACCGTGTGCCGCTCGCCGAACTCGCTCATGTCGAAGCGGATCACCGCGTCCTCATCGTCGAACAGCCGTGCCGCGAGGGCCTTGGCCAGCTCGGTCTTGCCGACGCCGGTCGGGCCGAGGAACAGGAACGAACCCACCGGGCGACGGGCGTCGCCCATGCCGGTGCGGTTGCGGCGCACCGCGCGCGCGACCGCGGCGACGGCGTCGTGCTGACCGATGACCCGCGCGTGCAGGTCGGCCTCCAGATCGTGCAGACGCTCGCGCTCGCCCTCGGTCAGGCGGCTGACAGGGATGCCGGTGGCACGGGAGATCACGGCCGCGATCTCAGGCTCGTCCACGACGGCGCTCTCCACCGCGGGAGCGGATGCCGCCGCGATCTTCTCCTGCGCCTCGGCGATCTCGTCGCGCACGCGCGAGGCCTCCTCGTAGTGCTCGGCCTCGACGGCGGCGTTCTTCTGCGCCTCGAGATCGGCCAGCTGCGCCATCAGGTCGCTGACGTCGACGGGCACGCCGAGTCGCAGCCGCAGCCGCGCACCGGCCTGGTCGATCAGGTCGATCGCCTTGTCGGGCAGCACGCGGTCGGTCAGGTACCGGTCGCTCAGCTGCACGGCAGCGCGGATCGCGGCATCCGTGTAGGTGACGCGGTGGTGCTCCTCGTAGGCGGGCTTGAGGCCCTCGAGGATGCGCACGGCGTCGGCGACCGACGGCTCGCCGACCCGCACCGGCTGGAAGCGGCGCTCCAGCGCCGGGTCCTTCTCGATGCGGCGGTACTCGTCGAGCGTGGTCGCGCCGATCATGTGCAGGTCGCCGCGCGCCAGGCGCGGCTTGAGGATGTTGCCGGCGTCCATGCCGCCGGACTCGCCGGACCCTCCGGCGCCGACCACGGTGTGCACCTCGTCGATGAACACGATCGTCTCGCCCTTGTGGGCGGCGATCTCGTCCATCGTCTTGGTGAGGCGCTCCTCGAAGTCGCCGCGGTACCGGGTTCCGGCGAGCATTCCGGGCAGGTCCAGGGCCACCACGCGGCGGCCGGAGAGCTGCTCGGGCACGGCGCCCTCGACGATCGCGCGGGCCAGGCCCTCCACGATCGCCGTCTTCCCGACGCCGGCCTCGCCGATCAGCACGGGGTTGTTCTTCGTGCGGCGGCTGAGGATCTCGATGGTCTGCTCGATCTCGGCGGCACGGCCGATCACCGGGTCCAGGTCGCCCGCGCGGGCACGGGCGGTGAGGTCGAGACCGTACTGGTCGAGCATCGGCGTCTCGGATGCCGGGTCTGCGGACGCCTGCTCGGCGGGAGCCCCCGCCGGCGCGGCCACAGCCTCGCGCATGCCCTGGGTGAGCGCCTCGGCGGTCACACCGGCGTGCGCCAGCACCTGTCCTGCGGGCACGTCCTGGCCGAGCACCAGCGCGAAGAAGAGGTGCTCGGGGTCGATGTAGGTCGAGCCGGACGAGCGGGCGACCTGGTACGCGTGGAACAGCGCGCGGGATGCCGACGGGGTGAGCGTCGCGGCATCCTCATCGCCGGTCTCGCGCACCTCGGGCAGTCGCGCGTCGACGGCGGCGATGATGGTCGCCGGCTCGACGCCGATGTGCTGCACCGCACGCGCGACGGCCTCGTCCTCGACGATCACGCGCAGGATGTGCAGGGCGTCGAGTTCGGTCTGGCCGCGCTCGATCGCGAAGCGCCCGGCGCGCTGCAGCACCTGCTGCGTGCGCGCGGTCAGGTAGCGACCGAGGTCGATCGATCGCGATTGGCGGGCCTGCGAACCGGCGAGATAACGGGCGAGGAAGTCGTCGAACGACTCCGCGCCGTTGATGTCGTTGGGCATCGTGTCCTCCTAAGTCTGATGAAGTTGAGTGCACTTCTATCAACTTCAACAACGGGCGGATGCCGGTATTCCCGCATGCCGCAACTAAACTCGGCTCGTGACCTCACTCCTCTACGTCTGCGTGCGTCCGGAGCAGGGCGCGGCGGCTGCCGAGCACCTGTCGTTCCGGCGCGGGCTCGGCGTGGAGACCCTGGACCGGCATGACCTGATCGGGCATCCGCTGGACGGGGTCGACTGGCGGGCGTACGACGGCATCGTCATCGGCGGATCGCCGTTCAACGTCGGCGATGAGGAGAAGTCGTCCGAACAGCTGCGTGTCGAAGCCGATCTCGAGGAGATCGCCCGTGCCGCGATCGACGGCGGCCCCGCGGCGATGTTCACCTGCTACGGCATCGGCGTCGTCACCCGGATGCTCGGCGGGACGGTCGGCACCGCGACGCCGGAGTTCACCCGCGAGACGAGCATCCGCATCACCACCGCGGGTGAGCAGGACCCGATCTTCGGGCCCAGCGCACCGCAGATGGACGTGCTCACCGCCCACAAGGAGGGCTCTGCCGAGCCGCCGCCCGGAGCGGTGCTGCTCGCGACCAACGACGACTGCCCGGTGCAGGCGTACCGCGTCGGCGACCGGCTGTACGCCACGCAGTTCCACCCCGAGCCGACGCCGCAGGACTTCGCGCACCGGATGGACTTCTACCGCAGCACCGGGTACTTCGACCCGGCGGAGTTCGACCGCGTGGAGGCCGAGATCCTCGCCACCGCGCCCACCGGCACCGACCTGCTGCGCCGGTTCGCGGAGCTCGTCGGGCGCTGAGACGACGCCCTTCGTCTCGCTCGTTCCTCGCTCGCTCAGGACCCGGTGTCGTTCGAGCACCCGGCTCCTGAGCGAGCGAAGCGAGACGAAGGACGTTCAGCGTCCCGGGTACCGCAGCCCGATCTGCTCATCCAGGTACGTCTCCAGCGGCATGATCCCGCCGGCACTCCACCGGACCATCGGCACTCCGTCGACGGTCAGCAGCGGTCCGGATTCCACTGCTTCGGCATCCAGCTCCGTCCAGCCGATGTGCACCACTTCCCCCTCGCCGAACCCACCGCGGCGGGCCTGCGCGCGGCGATCGGCGCGTGCTCTGGCCGACTCCGCAGCGTAACCGCGGCGCACCTCCTCGGCCGCCCGCAGCACCTCACCGGTCGCGAGTACGCCGTCGCGGGTGAGCAGGAGCACGCCGAGATGCCAGGCCTCCCCCGCCCGCACGATGCGCGCACCGCGCCACCGCGACGTCTTCTCGACGCCCAGGCCCTGCATCGGAGCATCCGTCAGCCGTGCCCGAGCCGCGGTCAGCAGGGCGGCGGTCGTCACAACTCGGCCCCCAGCGGCGCGCCCTGCACGGCCGAGCGCTCACCGCGGATCGTCATGCCGATCAGTGGGTACAGCAGCACCGACAGCATGCCGGCGCCGACCAGCGCGGCGGCGATGTCGGAGGCGAGCATCCCCTGGTCCACGCCGATGCCGGTGACGGCGACGATGATCGGCAGTCCGGTCGCCGCGAGCAGGCCCAGCGCGGTGCGGTCCCGGCCGCTCATCCCCTTGGCGGAGAACTGTGCGGACAGGCCGCGGATCACCAGCAGCGCGATCAGCAGGATCGGCACGAGCGCCATCGCGAGCGGCGAGGCCAGCAGCGCCGCAAGATCGAAGGTCACGCCGGTGTAGATGAAGAAGATCGGCACCAGGAAGCCGAAGGCGATGCCCTCGAGCTTGCTCTCCATCTCCTCGGCATCCTTCTTGGACGCGCTCGACATGACGATCCGCCAGACGGCGCCGGCGACGAAGGCGCCGAGCAGCATGTCCAGGTCGAGCCAGAGGCTGAGCGCCACGAGCGCCGCGACAAGCAGCAGCACGAAGCGGATGCCGAACTGCGCCGACGTGTGCAGCGTCGCGTTGACGAAGGCGTGCAGCTTGCCGTGCGGGATGCGGCGGGCCGCATAGACCGAGAGCAGCGCGACAGCGACGAAGATCAGCAGGATGACGGTGGCCAGCGGCGCGGCCCGCACGCTGAGGAAGATCGAGATCGCGATCAGCGTCAGGAACTCGCCGACCGTGCCGATCGCGGTGACGGCCTTGCCGAACGGACTGCCCAGCTCACCGGCATCCCGCAGGATCGGCATCAGGGTGCCGAGCGCGGTCGAGCTGAGCGCGATGGCGACGACGATCATGCCGTCGCCGGGCGCGATCAGGAATCCGACCCCGACGCCGAGCACGATGCTCACCAGCCAGCCCAGCGAGGCACGGCCGAGCGACTTGCGGCCGATGCCTGCGAAGTCGATCTCGCTGCCGGCGAGGAAGAACAGCATCGCGAGACCGAACTCGCTGAGGCCGTGCAGGATCTCGGTCGGGTGCACCCAGCCCAGCAGCGCCGGCCCGACGAGGATGCCGAGCACGAGCTCGAACACCACCACGGGGATGCGGAGCACCGGCCCGATCAGGCGGGCGAGGACCGGTGCGACGACGGCCAGCAGCGGGATCAGGACCAGCCCGAGGATGCTCTCTTCCACTCGCCCAGCGTAGTGGCCGCGCAGCGTCATGATTCGGTGGTCGAGACGCAGGAGCGGCAGAATCTATGCATGGCACAGCCCGACACCGCCCGCCTCCTCATCGCCTGCGACGACCAGCCCGGAATCGTCGCCGCCGTGGCCGGCGCCCTCGCCGAGCACGGCGCGAACATCATCTCGCTCGATCAGCACTCGACGGATGCCGCGGGCGGGCGCTTCTTCCAGCGCACCGTGATCCATCTGGAGGGCCTCGCCGCGAAGCGGCCGGCGCTCGAGGCGTCGATCGCCGCGGTCGCGGAGCGCTTCGACATGGAGTGGTCGCTGCACGATGCATCGCTGCGCAAGCGGGTCGCGATCTTCGTGTCGAAGTACGACCACTGCCTGCTCGAGCTGCTCTGGCGCACGCAGCGCGGCGAGCTCGACATCGACGTGACCATGGTGGTCTCGAACCACCCCGACCTGGCCGACTCGGTGCGGGCGTTCGGCGTGCCGTTCGTGCATGTCCCCGCCGACGACAAGGCCGCGATGGAGCAGCGTCAGCTCGACCTGCTGCGCGGCAACGTCGACCTGGTGGTGCTGGCGCGGTACATGCAGATCCTCACCGACTCGTTCATCGAGTCGCTCGGGGCGCCGGTGATCAACATCCATCACTCGTTCCTGCCGGCGTTCATCGGCGCGAACCCGTATGCCCGGGCGAAGGAGCGCGGCGTGAAGCTCATCGGCGCGACGGCGCACTACGCGACGGCCGACCTCGACGAGGGGCCGATCATCGAGCAGGACGTCACCCGGGTGACGCACGCCGAGTCGGCCGCCGAGCTGCAGCGCCGCGGGGCCGACGTGGAGCGTTTCGTGCTGGCTCGCGCCGTGAAGTGGCACGCGGAGGACCGCGTGATCGTGCACGGGAAGTCGACCGTCATCCTCTAGGCCGGCACGCCCGCCAGCAGCTCCGCGAACACCTCGGATGCCGCGGTGCCGCGCGCGAGCGGCGCGGACTGCCCGAGCCACAGCGACTGCAGCTCGCCAAGGCCGCGCTCGCCGGCGACGGCGCGGAAGCGCCCGGTGAGCCAGTTCTGCGCGGGGAACGGCGCGATCGCGCCGGATGCCTCGATCTCGCGCACCACGCGGTTCGCGGCGCCGCGTGCGAGCCGCCCGCTCATCGCGCGGGTGAGCACGCTGTCGTCGGCCGCTGTGCGGCGGATCGCGGCGCGATGCGCGTCATTGGCCGCGGACTCCGTGGTGACGAGGGACGAGGTTCCGACCTGCACGCCGTCGGCGCCGAGCGCGAAGGCCGCCGCGACACCACGGCGGTCGGCAATGCCGCCGGCCGCGATCACCGGCACCGACACCGCATCCGCCACCTGCGGC
>JAITUD010000303.1 GCA_031286555.1 Microbacterium sp.
CCCCCCCGGCCCGCCCGCCGCCAGGGCGCGGGGGTACGCGGCCGGCCGCCCCCCCCCCGCCGCCGCGACCGAGGTACGCCTCGTGCAGCAGGCGCGGCTCCTCGCGCAGCGCGGCCGCATCGCCCTGGTAGGTGACTCGGCCGCCCGCGACGACCAGCGCGTCGCGCGCGCGACCGAGGGCGAGGTTCGTGAACTGTTCCACCAGGAGCACACCGGCACCGGCATCCGCCAGCGCGGTCACGATCGGCAACAGCCGGGTGAAGACCACCGGAGCGAGGCCGAGGCTCATCTCGTCGATCAGCAGGAAGCGCGGCTTCGCCGCGAAGGCACGTGCCAGCACCACCATCTGCTGCTCGCCGCCGGAGAGCAGCGCCGTCGGGGCGTCCCAGCGCTTCTCGAGTTCGGGGAACTGCTCCAGCACGGCGCGCGCCTCGGCGTCGGTCCGCGCGGTCAGCGACAGGTTCTCACGGACGGTGAGCGAGCCGAACACCGCGCGCCCCTGCTCGATGTGCACGATGCCGCGCCGGGCCCTGGCCACGCGCGAGAGCCGGTCGATCGGCTCGTCGCCGATCAGGATGCGGCCGGCGGAGTGCGCGATCACTCCCGAGATCGACTCGATCAGGCTGGTCTTGCCCGCACCGTTCGGCCCGACCAACGCAGTGACCTCGCCGGGCGTCACCCGCAGGCTGACATCGGAGATCACGGGACCCGCGCCGCGGCTCACCGTCACGTTCTCGAGCACCAGCGATTCGCTCATCACAGCATCTCCGTCTCGCCCATGTAGGCCTTGGTCACGGCGGGGTCAGAGAGGACCTCGTCCTGCGGGCCGGATGCCAGCACCCGGCCGAAATCGAGCACGGTCAGCCTTGGGCACACCGAGCGCACCAGGTCGAGGTCGTGCTCGATGATGATCAGCGACAGCCCGAACCGCGCCGGGGCGTCGCGCAGCCGCTGTGCGAGGGCGAGGTGCTCCTCGTGCGACAGCCCGGCCGCCGGCTCGTCCAGGATCAGCAGCCGAGGTCCGGCGAGCACGTTCGCAGCCACCTCGATAAGGCGCCGCGTGCCCACGTCGACACTCGCGAGCCGCGTGCGCGCCGGCGGGCATCCGAAGAACGAGAGCACCTCGGCGACGTCCGCGGCGGCGAGCCGGCGCCGGGCGACGAAGCGCACATAGGCGTCGACGGTCAGCGCCGGCGGCACACGGTCCTGCTGGAACGTGCGACGCAGACCCAGCCGGGCCCTCGCGGTCGGGCTGAGCCCGGCCAGGTCAGTTCCGTTCAGCAGCACCTTCCCGGTGTGCTGGGGCAGGAAGCCGCTGATCGCGTCGACGAAGGTCGACTTGCCGGCCCCGTTCGGCCCGATGAGTCCCATCACGGTGCCGGCCGGCACCTCGAAGGACACATCGTCGAGTGCCTTCAGCGCTCCGAACTGCACGGTCAGCCCCTGCACGGTCAGCACCGGCTCCCCGATGGCCTCGGCGGGGTCGAGCGTCGCCACGGTGTCGGTCGTCACCGGATCGGAAGCCGGCGGCGTCGCGGCGTCCAGCGTCGGGGCCTCGGGTGCGGGACGCCGGTCGAGCCGGCGCCACCAGAGGTTGCGGATCCCCTGACCGAGGTTCGTGCCGGTGGTGAGCGCCTGCACGCCCAGCACGCCGAAGATCACGAATCCCCAGTTCTGGTCGATGCCCCAGCGCTTGAGCAGCTCCGGCACCGCCACCCAGAGGATGCCGCCGAAGATCGCCATGTCGATCAGGTGCGCGCCGCTCATGATCGCCAGGATGTAAAGGGCGAGCGACTGGATCGGCGTGAAGCTCGAGGCCAGCGGCAGCCCCACCTGGGCGGCGATCAGCGCCCCGGACACGCCGCCGAGGGCGGCCGAGACGGCGAACGCGCTGAGCTTCGCGGTCTGCACGCTCTGCCCGACCGCGGCCGTGCCGCGCTCGCTGAACGCGACCGCCTTCCAGCCCGACCCGACCCGGCCGCGCTGCAGGAAGAACACCACGACGGCGCAGACGGCGAGCACCAGCACGCTGAAGAAGAAGTAGGAGCGGTCGTTCGCGAATGCCGTGGGACGCTCGACCGCAATGCCGTCGGCAGAACCGGGGAACTGGATCTGCACCAGCGTGACGTCGGCGGCCGCGGCGAAGCCGAGCGTGACCACCGCCAGGTTCACACCGCGCAGTCGCAGGGCCGGCAGGCCGACGAGCACGCCGGCAACGCCGGCGACGGCCGCGGCGATCAGCAGCCACACGATGAACCCGCCGGGTGCCTGGATGACGTTGAGCCCGGCGACGACCCAGGCGCCGATCGCTGCGAAGGTCAGCTGGCACAGGGCGATCATCCCGGCCGAGCCGGTGACGATCCCGAGCCCGAGGATGGCGATCGCCGCGGTGACGGCGGTGACGGCGAGATAGACGAAGTAGCCGCTCAGCCCCACGCTGAGCGAGTAGCCGATCGCGACGCCGATGACGGCGATCGCAAGCGGGACGGTGATCCGGGCCCAGGGACGTTCAGCGAGCCGCATCCCACACCTCCTTGCGCTGCGACCAGAGCAGCAGGACGACGATGAACAGGAAAGGGAGGAAGTTGCGGATGACCGACACCTCGTCGATCTGGGCGACCAGTCCGCCCAGCATCCCGAGCACGAGTCCGCCGAGCACCGCGAGGTCCAGCCGGCGGAAGCCGCCGAGCAGCGCCGCTGCGGCGGCCGGCACGATCAGCATCGACAGACCGGTGGCATCCGAGGACTGCGAGGGGGCGATGATGATGATCACCAGCGCGCTGATCAGGCCGGTGACGAACCACACCGCGATCGACAGCGGACGCGAGCGGATGCCGAGCAGCTCCGCCGTGGTCGGGCGCTCGGAGAGCGCGCGCAATTGCGTGCCGATCCGGGTGCGCACCAGCAGCAGATGGACGCCGAGCGCCACCGCCACGGCCACACCGACCGTGGCGAGCGTGACCTGGCTGATCACGACCCCGCCGACGCGGAACGCCGGCCCCGCGATGATCGGCGCGAACGGCTGGGGCTTGTTGCCGAACAGGATGAATGACAACGAGATCAGCAGCAGCAGCGGGCCGACCGTCATCGCCGAGCGCGTGGTCACGTTCGCCTCGCTCAGCCAGGTGGCGGCGACCCAGCCGATGACGGCCGCCAGCAGACCGCCGATCAGGATGCCGAGGACCGACGCGAGCCAGATCGGCAGACCGGCAGCGGTGACCAGCCACACCGCGCAGAACGCGCCGAACATGCCGGTCGCAGCCTGTGCGAAGTTCACCACCCGCACCAGCCGGGACATCAGGGTCAGGCACACGCCGAGAGCGGCGTACACGCCGCCGGCGGCGAGCCCGGCGAGGGCACCTTGGATCATGGGGTTCCTTCCTGTGCGGTGGCCCGCCGCGATGCGTCGGGCCACCGGTGATGGGTCAGTTCTCAGGGATGCGGAACCAGTCGTCCGCGATCTTCTCCCATGCGTGCGTGCCGCTCTTCAGTTCGATCGGCCAGCCCGCCGTGTTGTCCACACCGAAGGTGTACGGCGTGCCGATCATCGGGTTCTCGATCGGCTTCATGTCGCGCAGCGCCGTGGCGACGGTCTCGCGGGTGATGTCGCCCTTCATCTCCTTCAGGACGGCGATGAAGTGCTTCGCGGCGAGGAAGCCGCCCTGGCTGAACGCGGTCAGCGGAATGTCGTTCTTCACCATCAGGTCGCGCCACTCCTTGTTGATGTCGTTCTCCTCGGTGAAGGGGTAGAACTCGGCGGGCACGTAGATACCGGCACCGGCGTCATCGACCGCCTTCGCGAAGTTCTCGCTGTACACGCTGGTCAGGTACAGCCACGTCACGTCGTCCCAGCCCTGCGCGTTCGCCGCCTTGACCTGCCCGATCGCGTCGGGCTCGACCGGGTTGATGGCCAGGGCCTTGCACCCCGCAGCGCGGGCCTTGACGATGTAGGGCGTGTAGTCGCTGGCGCCGTAGGGCACCGTGTCGTCGACGTACTTCGGCTTCTGTCCGGAGATCTCCGTCCACTTGTCGATGGCCGCCTGGTAGGTGGGGCGGGTGGAGCCGGCGATCTCGAGCAGCACGCAGATGTCCTTGAGCTTCAGCACCTCGGAGCCGTAGAGCAGCGTGAGCGTCATGTCGTTGAACGGGCCGACGTTGGCGGGGGAGATGTTCTTGCTGTCGAAGCAGCCGGTGTCGACGCCGATGCCGGGGATCGAGAGGATGCCCTCCTGCTCGTAGTACTTCGCGTTCAGCTCGCACTCGATCAGGCTCGCGGAGCCGACCAGGGCGACGGCCTCGTCGCTGCCGACCAGTTCACGGGCGGCGGCCGTGGCGCTCGCCGGGTCGCCCTTGTCGTCGAGCGACTTGTAGTCGATCTTGCGGCCGTCCAGGCCGCCGGCCTTGTTGAACGCGTCGAAGACGGCGGCCGCCGCCTGGGACGCCTCGGGGAACGTCGCCGGTCCGCTCTTGGTGTTCACGGAGCCGACGACGATGTCGCCACCGGCATCCCCTCCGCCTCCGGCGCAGCCGCCCAGTGCGAGCACGCCGGTGACGACCAGCGCGGCGGCGGCGAACAGCTTCTTCTTCATCGCTTCCCTGCCTCTCGTGTTGCGTCGCGATCGGTCGCGGCGCGGGAACTGTCGTCCAGCGCGCGGCCTACGAGCTCGGTGTCGCAGAACTGCTCGAACGCGTGCACCTTCCCGTCGCGCAGCCGCCAGACGTGGGCGACGCGGGCGGCGAAGAACCGCCCGGTCTGCTTGTAGGTGCCGGAGTAGGTGCCGATGCCGACGACCACGTCGCCGCCGTCGACCACCTCGTCGATGGCGACGGTGTAGTCGTCCCACTCGTCCTGGATGCGGCCGAAGACGCCGGCGGCGACGGCATCCGGGCCGACGTAGGTGCCCGCGTAGGGGAAGCCGGCGGCCTCGGTCCAGCGGATGTCGTCGGCGAACGGGGCGAGCATGCCGTCCAGGTCGCCCCGGTCGGATGCCGCGTAGTGGGCGCGGATGATGTCTGCGTTGCTCATTCGTGTTCCTCTCAGACTGGCTGCGCGTCGGGGTACGACACGCTCCCCAGCGGGTAGATGTGTCCGCCGCCGCGCGAGTGCTCGGCGGCGCCCTCGCCGTTGAGGCCGAGGAACACCCCGGTCGTCATCAGCTGGTAGCCCAGGTCGTGTAGCCAGACGCTCGCCACAGCGATGCGGAACTCGCGGAAGCAGAACAGGTACAGGCCGTCGGCGAACTTCCACACCGTGGACAGGTCCATGTCGCCGTGTCCGCGCTGCACGCCCTCGAGGCACTGCCAGGCGTAGCGCTGGCTGGAGATGTAGACGTGCTCGTACAGGTGCTGCGGGCTGTAGCGGTAGATGTTGCGCTTGCCGATCAGGTCGCGGCTGGATGCGGGGGCCTCGCCGGTGGGGGTGCCACCGTCGGTGGTCGCAGCGAAGAAGCGCTGCGAGACCCGGGGCACGCCCTCGGTCTCGACCTCGTCGATGTGCGAGACCGTCACCAGCGCGCGGTGCGTCGAGGTGGAGTACACGACGGTGATCGCCTCGCGCTCGCGGCTGGTGAGCGGCAGGTGCACGAAGACGACGTCCGCGCGTACCGAGACCGCGTCGTAGGGGTCGGTCGCGCCGGTCTCGTCGACGGCGCCCGAGGCCGACCAGCTCACGGCATCCTCGT
>JAITUD010000127.1 GCA_031286555.1 Microbacterium sp.
CGTTCGCTCGCGACCGGCAAGACCGTCGACATCGGCGAGGCCGTCGGCATCATCGCCGCCCAGTCGATCGGTGAGCCCGGTACCCAGCTGACGATGCGTACCTTCCACACCGGTGGTTCGGCCTCGGCCGACGACATCACCCAGGGTCTGCCCCGTGTGCAGGAGCTCTTCGAGGCTCGTACGCCGAAGGGCGCCTCCCCGATCGCCGAGGCCGACGGCCGCATCACGATCGAGGAGAACGACAAGGGCAAGAAGGTCATCCTGACGCCCGACTCCGGTGACGAAGAGGTGATCTACCCGGTGCTGAAGCGTGCGACGCTTCTCGTCGAGGACGGTCAGCACGTCTCGGTCGGTCAGCCCCTCCAGGTCGGCACGCTCGACCCCAAGGAGGTCATGCGTGTGCAGGGCGCTCGCGAGGTGCAGCGTTACCTCGTGAACGGCGTGCAGGGCGTGTACCGCTCGCAGGGTGTGCCGATCCACGACAAGCACATCGAGGTCATCGTGCGCCAGATGCTGCGCAAGGTCACCGTCGTCGACCACGGCGACACGACCCTGCTGCCCGGTGAGATGGTCGACCTCAAGCGCTACCAGTCGATCAACCGCGAGTCGGTGTCCGAGGGCAAGCGCCCGGCGTCGGGCCGTCCGGAGCTGATGGGTATCACCAAGGCTTCGCTGGCGACCGAGTCCTGGCTGTCGGCCGCGTCCTTCCAGGAGACGACCCGCGTGCTCACGCAGGCCGCCATGGAGGGCAAGCGCGACCCGCTGGTCGGCCTCAAGGAGAACGTCATCATCGGTAAGCTCATCCCGGCCGGAACCGGTCTCGCCAAGTACCGTGACATCACGGTCGAGGCGACCGAGGAGGCCAAGAGCGAGCGCTACCCGAACCGGATCTTCGCATCCGACGGCGCGTACGCCGAGGGCGACTTCGGCTACGTCGACTTCGACGCGTTCTCGACCGACGACATCACGCCCGGCACCTATAACTGAGTGCTGAACTGATGAGGCCCCGGCCCCTCTTCGGAGGGTCCGGGGCCTTCGTCGTACCGGGGGACCGGGTCACGGTCGCCGTGCCTGCGTGTGTGACGGGGACGGGCCCAGCGCTCATCCCCAGATGCTGGCGATGATCGCGTCGGTGTACCCCTTCGGGGCGAGGTTCGAGTACTGCGTGTCGATCAGCACGCCCTGCCGGTAGAACAGGGTGCGACCGTCGACGACGGGGTAGGTCTTGTCCTTCCACGTCTTCTCGCAGCGGGTGCCCTCATCGGGCGAATAGCAGGTGAAGCCCTCGGCCATCAGGGCGTTCAGCTTCTCGAGTGCAGCGCCGCTGCGCTCGTGCGTGATCGTGGTCGTGAGGCCCGTGGTGTCGGCCTGCGGGTCACCCCACACACACTTCAGCGATCCGTCCTCGAGCGTGCCCGACGGGCCGAAGGCCTTGTCGTTCAACGGCACGTCCTTGAGCTGGGAGAGCACATCGGACGACAGGATCTTGCGGCAGTCCTTCGGGATCGCCGCCGGTTTCACGGTGGGCGTCGCGGTGGGCGACGGTGAGGAGGTCTTGCCCGGGGCATCCGTCGTCTCGGTCGTAGACGAGGTCGACTTGCCGGCTCCGCCGGGATCGGATGCCGCAGGCGCGCAGCCGGCGAGAAGGACGGATGCCGCGACGGCGGCGGCGAGGATGAAGACGCGCGCGGCTCTCATGGCCACAGGCTAGCCCCGGCGCGTCATCCCGCCGTGCACGAAACGCGCCGACGGGCCGGCGCGATAGTGTCGCGGGATGGAGCAGCAGCAGGTGTCGGCCCGGAGCGCCGTCGTGATCGGAGACGCACTGATCGACGAGATCCACGATGACGGGGGAGTGCGCGAGCTGGTCGGCGGTGCGGCTCTGAACGTCGCAGTGGGGCTGCGCCGGCTCGGCGTGCCGGTCACGCTGATCGCGATGGTCGGCGCGGATGAGGCCGGCGACCACATCCGGGAGTACCTCGGCGACCACGGGGTCACTCTGGTCGCCAGCCCCTCGCCTCTCGGTTCTTCGCGCGCCGTCGTGCAGAAGGGCCGGAACGGCGAGCCCGAGTACGTGTTCAACGAGGCCGCGCAGCGGCGCAGCATCCGTTACGGCGCGGAGGCGCGCGCGGCGATCGCGGAGGCCGGGATCGTGGCGGTCAGCTGCTTCCCGTTCGACGTTCCTGCCGAGACGGATGCGCTGGCCGAGGCGCTCGGCGACGCGACGCTCGCGATCGACCCGAATCCGCGGGCCGGGATGCTGTCGGACCGCGCCGAGTTCGTGCGCGGCTTCGAGCAGCTGGCGGCACGGGCGGCGCTGGTCAAGGTCGGCGCGGACGACGCCACGGTTCTCTACGACGGCGATCTGGACGCGCTGCGGGCTCGACTGCGCGCCGCAGGCGTTGCGGCGGTTCTGGCGACGGCCGGTGCCGACGGTGCCGTGATCGACACCGATGCGGGGATCGTGAAGGCGCCGATCGCGGGTCTGCCCGGCAGGATCGTCGACACGGTCGGTGCCGGCGACGCGACCCTGGCGGCCGTGACCGCGGGGCTCGTCGCCGCTGCGCCGGAGGGCGAGGAGGGCTGGCAGGCGCTGCTCGACCGCGCGATGCTGATCGCGGCGGCGACCTGCCGATCGGAGGGCGGTCTGCTGCGCACACCCGAGTCGCTGGCCGAGTCGGAGCGCGGCGTGCAGGGCAGCTGATGGCTCAACGAAGAAGGACCCCCGCAAGCGGAGGTCCTTCTTCTTCGGGTGGCGAGTGAGGGATTCGAACCCCCGAAGCATTCCGCGGCTGATTTACAGTCAGCTCCCTTTGGCCGCTCGGGCAACTCGCCATTGCACACCCGTCCAACTTGAACAGCCAACCGGGGGCGCGAGAAATCATATTACCCGCCGTTGCGCCGCTCAGGAAATCGAGCCGGATGTCGCGCTCGTCGTGACCGGCGCGTGCGGTGTCAGCCCGCGTTGCGGACCAGGATGCGCCAGCGCTCGGGGCCCTCGTCGAGGTAGCGGGTGCGGAACTGTGCGCCGTGCTTGGCCTCGAGCTGGGTCAGCAGCGGAACGGGGTCGTGCGTGGCGGAGACGACCATAGCGGAGCCGGGACGCAGCGACTCGATTGCGCCGAAGATCGCCGCGTGGCGGATCGCGTGCGGGATGGTCTGCACATCGAGCTCGGGCAGCTCCTCGTCGTGTTCGCCGCAGGTGCAGCCCGCCGTCGGGGTCTGATCGACGGCCTCGGATCGTGAGCGGTGGATCTCGATGTTCGACATGGGTTTTCTCCGTCCTCACCCGGATGCGGGTTCACGGCAGAGTTTATTACAATCAATCCCGTGGAAAATGAGCTGAGCGCCGGAGAAAACCGCCGCAGGACCTCGACGGATCGTCGCCACTCGTCGAGCCGCGAGCGTATCCTGCGCGAGATCGAGGCACGCCCGGCATCCACCGCGGAGCTCGTCGCGGCGACCGGCCTGCACGAGAACACGGTGCGCGGGCACCTCGAGCGACTGCTGGCCGACGGGCACATCGTGCGCGAGCAAGAGGCGCCGTCCGGCCGAGGGCGTCCGTCGCTGCGCTGGCACGCCGTCGGCAGCGAGACCGCCGCGCCCTACGCGGGGCTCGCCGTCGCACTCGCCGAGGGCCTCGCCGGCAGCAGCCCGCGGCCTGCTGCCGAGGCGAAGACAGCAGGGCGGGTCTGGGGTGCGCAGGTGGCCGGCGGGCGCACCGAGGACGATCCGCGCGCGCTCGTGCTCGCCGTCATGCGTGAGCAGGGCTTCGCACCGGATGCCGCAGGGGCGGCTGCCTCGGAGCAGACGATCCTGAGGCGCTGTCCGCTGCTGGCGGCGGCATCCCGCCGATCCGACGTCGTCT
>JAITUD010000268.1 GCA_031286555.1 Microbacterium sp.
AGCGTGGTCTTGCCGGCTCCGTTGGGGCCGATCACGCCGACGAGCGCGCCGGGGGCGATGTCGAGTGCGACGTCTTGGAGGATCGTGGCTCCGCCGATGCGGAGCCCGAGTCCCTCGACGCGCAGGGCGGCGCCTGCGGGCGGAGGCGGGGCGGGTTCTGTCATGCTGCGCGGATCACTTCTCTGCGGGGGCCACGTCGGCGCCGGGCACGGTCTTCACGAGCTCGGGCACGAACGACCCGTCCTTCGCGACGAGCTTCGCCTGGTACATGTCCTGGATGAGGGCGTGGTCGTCGGCACGGACGGTGTTCTTGCCCTTCGGCCCGTCGAACTCGAACCCCTCGAGCGCCTTCACCATCTTGTCGACGTCGCCGTCGCCCTTCTTGACGGCCTGCACGAGCATGATCGCCGCGTTGAAGCCGTCAGGGCTGAACAGGTCGGGAGTGCCGCCGGACTTCTCGATCGCCTTCACCATCGCGGTGTTGACCTTGTTGTCGGGCGCACCGGGGAAGTAGTGGTTCAGGAAGCTGATCTTCTCGGATGCCTCGCCGTAGGCGCCGAACGTCGGCGAGTCGCCGAGGCCGGTCACGACGGGGATGTCGTCCAGGACGCCCTGCTGGCTCATCGCCTGCCACATCGCGCCGGATGTCGCGCCGGCCCAGGCCACGAAGACCAGGTCGGGCTTCGCGGTGAGCACCTGCTGCGCGAAGGGCGTGAACTCCGTGACGTCCTCGGCCACGAGCACGGGCTCGACGGTGGCGCCCTGACCGCCCAGGATGTCCTGCACGGCCGTGACGTTGCCCTGGCCGAACGCATTGTTCTGGGCGAAGACGACGACCTTCTTGCCGTTCAGGTCGTCGAGGAAGGTTCCGGCGGTCGCCACGTCCTGCGCGGACTGGCGGCCGGAGCGGAACGTGTACCCGTTGATGCCCGTGATCGCGTCGGCTGCAGCAGGGCCCGAGATGAACAGCACCTTGTTCTGCGCGGCCTGCTCGGCCACCGCGAGGGCGACACCCGAAGATGCGCTGCCGAGCAGGATGTTGACGCCGTCTCCGATGACCTCCTTGGCCGCGGTCACCGCCGTGTCGGGGTCGCCGGTGTCGTCCCGATACTCGACGACGATCTTCGTCCCATCGACCTCTCCGGTGCCGTCGGTGGCGTAGTCGAGGCCGGCCTTGAACGCGTCGAGATACTGCTTGCCGTATCCCGCCAGCGGACCGCTCTCGCTGGTGATCACGGCGGCGCGGACCTCTGCCGGCCCCTCACCTCCGGTCGCGGCACCGGGCTGCGGCGCGCAGGCCGACATCACGAGGGCGGCGCTTGCGAGCACCGATCCCAGGAGCAACTTCTTCGTAACCCGCATGGGGACGCCTTTCAACAGTGGAAGGTCGGGATACCTGAAAGGTGATTCAGATAACTGGAATGCTACGAGCCCGCCACTCGATCCGTCAAGCGGATTCATATACATACCAACCGGTATATACTTCTTGGTATGGATCGCGACGAGATCATTCCGACGATGGTGCTGTCGTCGTACGCACTCGGGCGGATCGCCGCCCAGGATGCGCGCAACGAGGCACCTGCTGCGCAGTGGCGGGTGCTCAGCCTGCTCGAGGAGAAGGCGGCGCAGCGCGTCGGCGCCCTCGCCGCCGCCGCACGCACCACCCAGCCCGGGATGACACGCCTCATCGGCGACCTCGAGCGGGCGGGCCTGGTGGAGCGCACGCCCGACCCGGAGGACTCGCGGGCGACGCTCGTCAGCGTCACGGACGCGGGACGAACTGCGATGCAGGCCTGGCGGACGACCTTCCGCGCGGCCCTCGCACCGCGCTTCGCGGGCCTCGCCGACGAGGACTGGGAGGTCCTCGCCCGGGCGGCGCAGATCCTGCACGACCACAGCAGAGAATCAGGAGAATCTGAATGAGTACGACCACAGGATCGGTCTGGAGACAGCCCGCACAGGTATGGGCGGTGGCGTTCGCCTGCGTGGTGGCGTTCATGGGCATCGGCCTCGTCGACCCGATCCTGCCGGCGATCGCCGAATCGCTCAAGGCGACGCCGGTGGAGACCGAGCTGCTGTTCACCAGCTACCTGCTGGTCACGGGCCTGGCGATGCTCATCACCAGCTGGGTGTCCAGCCGCATCGGCGCCAAGGCCACTCTGCTCACCGGACTCGGCCTGATCGTCGTGTTCGCGCTGCTCTGCGCCACCAGTGGCAGCGTCGAGGCCGTGATCGGCTTCCGCGCCGGCTGGGGTCTCGGCAACGCGCTCTTCATCTCCACCGCGCTCGCGACGATCGTCGGAGCCGCGTCCGGCGGCAGCGCCGCCGCCATCGTGCTCTACGAGGCCGCCCTGGGTCTCGGCATCGCCGTCGGCCCGCTGCTCGGCGGCCTGCTGGGCGAGGTCAGCTGGCGCGGCCCGTTCTTCGGCGTCGTCGTCCTGATGGCCATCGGCTTCATCGCCGTGCTCACCCTGGTGCGCGGCAAGGGCGAGAAGCGCGAACCGGTGCCCTTCTCCGCACCGTTCACCGCGCTGCGGCGGCCGGCGCTCGCGATCCTCGCCGTCGCCGCGCTGTTCTACAACATCGGCTTCTTCGTGCTGCTCGCCTTCTCGCCGTTCCCGCTCGGATTCGGCGCGATGGGCATCGGCTTCACGTTCTTCGGCTGGGGCGTCGCCCTGGCTGTCACCAGCGTCTGGGTCGCCCCCGTGCTGATGCGGCGGATGCGTCGCACGACGATCATCCTCACCGTGCTGCCGCTGCTCGCGATCGACCTGATCGTCGCCGGCCTGCTCGTCGCGGACCCGACGTCGCTGGTCGTCTGCATCATCGTCGGCGGCCTGTTCCTCGGCATCATGAACACCGTGCTCACCGAGGCGGTCATGGAGGCCACCGATCTGCCGCGCTCGGTGGCGTCCTCGTCGTACTCGGCCGTGCGCTTCCTCGGCGGCGCCGTCGCTCCGCCGCTGGCGGCCCTGCTGTGGCACCACTTCAACGCCACCGTGCCGTACCTGTTCGCCGCCGTGTCGGTGCTGATCGCCGCGCTCACCGTGTTCCTCGGCCGCAAGGTGCTCGCGCACATCGACGACGAGGGCGAGGGCGCCGGAGAGGACGCCGAGGCTATTCTCGTGGGGGATGCGGCCTGAGCCGCCTTCCCCCGAATCGAGGAGACGATGACGTCGTGACCGCCGAGCAGCCCCTTCCCCCGCGCACCCGCATCGTGGTCGAGCATCTCGCCGCAGCCGGCGTCGACACCCGCGTCGTCGTGCTGCCGGACTCGGCGCGCACCGCGGCAGAGGCCGCTCGGGCCGTGGGCTGCGAGGTCGGCGCCATCGCGAACAGCCTCGTGCTCACCGCCGATGACGCCCCGGTCCTGGTGATGACCAGCGGCGCGCACCGGGTCGACTTCGCCGTCCTCGGCGCTGCGCTCGGGGCATCCGAGGTGGCGATGGCGCCCGCCGCGCTCGTCCGAGAGGTCACAGGTCAGGCGATCGGCGGGGTGGCCCCGGTGGGCCACCCCGCCCCGCTGCGCACGTTCCTGGACGAGGATCTGCAGCAGCATCCGCAGATCTGGGCGGCGGCGGGCACGCCGCACTCGGTGATGCCGCTGACCTTCGAGCAGCTGCACACACTGACCGGCGGAACGCTCGTCCGCGTCGCCTGACGCGCTATTCGACCATCAGGTCGTCGATCTCCAGATCGTCGTCGAGAAGGCAGTAGACGGTCGTGTCGGGGAAGTTGTCGGTCGCGACGTAGAGCAGCGTGATGCCGCCGTCGCCGAAGACGACGACGCCGTCCAGGGTGATGTCATCGGCGAGATCGGCCAGGAAGTCGTCGAGATCCGACTCGTCGTCCTCGGCCGCGGCCTCGGCGAGGGCGCGCACGACGTCTCGCTCGATGGCGTCCAGAGCCTCTTCGCTCAGCCGCGCGAGCGCGTGCTCCGCCGTCGCCTGCATCTCATCCAGGTCCGGGAGATTCTCGGGATCGATGCCCCCACCGCCCCCGTCGTCGTCATCCTGCTCGTCGAGGTCGTCGTCCTCTCCCTCATCGAGGTCGAAGTCGTCGTCGAAGTCGTACTGCACCGTGACGCGCCGTCCACCGGGAAGCTCGGCTGTCGCCGTGAGCGCGCCGTCCTCGTCGGTGTCGATCTCGTCGAGTTCGATCATGGGAGCCTCCTCGTGAGTGCCATGATCTCACCCGGATGCGCGGGACGGAAGAGCCGTCCGGCACTCTGCAAGACTGCTCGGATGGATCGACTCCTCCTCGTGCGTCACGCCCAGGCCGACGGCCACGACGCCGCCGACC
>JAITUD010000322.1 GCA_031286555.1 Microbacterium sp.
TGAACGCCCAGGCGCCCTCACCCCCGCCGAGCTGCGAGAAGTTCTTCTGCCACCAGAGCGGGTCGGTCGCCGTGATCATCGCGAACATCGTGCCGATGACCAGGAACCCGAACAGCAGCGCCGCGAGGTCGGTGGTCCGAAGGCCGACACCGGCGGCGAAGGCCAGTCTTCCGCCGACGGCGGATGCCACGCCGGTGAACACCCCGCCGGCGCGCGGCACCAGCGAGAGGCCGTGCAGCCCGCTCGCGAACACCTCCGCGCCCAGCAGCACGCCGAGCGCCGTCACTCCCCCGAAGGCGACGGTCACCGCGACCGAGGACACATCCGACACGACGGTCTGCCAGCGCGGCATCCCGGAGGTCTCGCCGCGGCGATGCAGCAGCGTGCTGACGACGAAGGCGGCGGCCGCGATGAGGCCGGCGACCAGTGCCGCGGGCGTCATGATCGAGCCGGGCCCCGCCAGCGGGCGCGGCGGCCCGAGAAGCAGCAGAGTGCCGAGGAGGACGCCGAACAGGAAGCACACCGCCGTCGCCCACAGCCCGCGATCCTGCTCGCGCAGCGCCCGCTCCTTCGCCTGCCGCTCCATGCCCCCATCGAACCATCGGTCGCCGACATCCCGGCGGCTGCCGCACCGTCCGCCCGCACAACACACCGCAGCGCCGGATGCCGGAATCCCGGCATCCGGCGCTGCGGATGTGCGATCAGGCGGGCGCGACCTCCGGGCCGCCGGAGGCGACCGGGCTGTTGCCGGCCGTCACGAAGACCTTCTGCTCGGCCCTGGCGCCGTCGGGGCCGGTCGCGACGAGCAGGTGGGTGCCCGGCGCGACTCCCGCGATGCGGAGGGCGACCGAGCCGCCGCCGTCGGCGTCCGTCGTGATCGTGGCCTTCGGGACCGCGGCACCGTCAAGACCCACCGTGACCTTCGCGGCGGCCGGGAAGTCGGCCACCGACACGGTCACCAGGGCGCCGACCTTCACGGCGTCCTTTCCGATCGTCACGCTGGGCGCCTTGTCGCGGAACGCGAGCTGCCAGCCCTGCGTCTCCAGACCGGCGAAGACCTCACGGGCGGTGCGGTCGCCGAAGGTCGGCGCCTCGTCGCCGCCGTACAGGTCGACGACGATCGGCTTCTCCGTCGTGCCGTAGCCCCAGAACGGGGTGTCCGAGTCGGCGCAGGTCGTGCCGGCCTTCAGGTGCACGGCGGCACCCGGCGCCAGCTCGGTCTCGCGGAACTGCTCGAGCGACGAGAACGGACGCGCCTGCGAGCCGTCGCCGGCCCGCTCCGCGGTGCAGTCCAGCCACACCTCGGCGAGACGGCCCGGGTCCTCGGCGAGGGTCGGGTGCACCTTCAGCGCGGCGAGGGCGAACGCCCCTCGGGCCGAGTCCACGACGACGCGGAACCTCTGCGCCGTGGTCGGTGCGGTCAGGGTCACGATCCGGCTGACGCCGATCGTGCCCGCTGCGCCGACCTTCTTCCAGGCTCCGTCCACCTCGGCCTCGATGTGGAACGCGTCGACCGACTGGCCGGCGACATCCACGCCCTCGGCGAGCGTCACGCGGGTGACGGTCTGCGGCGACCCGAGGTCGACCGTGAAGGTCGCCCCGGCGCCCTCGCCCTGCCACGCCGACCGGCGGCTGCCGTCGGTGAGTGCGGCGGTCGGGCCGTCGGGAGCCTCGACCGGCAGGCCGAGCGCGAAGTCGGTGCCGAAGGCCTTGCGGCGCTCGGCGGCGAAGGACTCCAGCGCCGACACGGATGCCGGAGCGAACGAGCCGTTCGTGGTGGGCGGGTTGTTCAGCAGCATCACCGAGTTGCGACCCACCGTGTTCAGGTAGTGGTTCAGCAGCGTCGGTCCGCTCTTCGGGGTGTCGGTGGGGTGCGCGAACCAGCCCTGCGTGAGCTTCATGTCGGACTCGGTCGGCCACCAGTGCAGGGCGTTCGCCCCGCCGGCGGCACCGGCGGTCAGTGTGGGCGCGGAGCCGACCTGCTCGAAGGAGCCACCGCCGACCACGCCGATCTTGCCGCCGTCGTCGGGCACGCTCACGGCCATCGGCGCCCACTCGTCCTGACGGGCGGTGCCGGACTCGTTGCCGACCCAACGCACGTCGCGTCCGCCGACGGCCACGACGGCGTTCGGCTGCAGCTTGCCGATCAGGTCGTAGAACGCGGGATAGTCGAACAGCTCCTGCTTCTCGGTGTTGCCGTTCGATCCGTCGAACCAGACCTCGTCGATCTGGCCGTACTGGGTGAGGATCTCGTACAGCGAGTTCAGGAAGTAGGCGCCGTAGTCGGTGGCGTCGTAGCTGAACGTCGGAAGGTCCTTGCCGGCGCGGTCGTCGCCCTCGACGAGGGTCGGAATCGTGCGCGCCGACTTGGGGCTGCCGTTGCCGAAGCGTCCGGTGAGCTCTTCGTGCGAGTCGGCCGGCGACATGTACAGGCCGACCTTCATGCCGTACTTGCGCGCCGCGTCGGTGAACTCCTTCACCAGGTCGCCCTTGCCGCCCTTCCACGGCGTCGCCGCGATGTCGTAGTCGGTGTAGCGCGACGGGTAGAGCACGAAGCCGTCGTGGTGCTTCAGCGTGAGGATCGCCATGCGGTGACCGGAGTCGCGCAGGGTCTTCATCCAGCCGTCCACGTCGACGTCGCCGGTCGGGTCGAAGCGCGCGGGGTCCTCGGTGCCGTGGCCCCACTCCTGGTCGTAGAAGGTGTTGATGCCGAAGTGCAGGAAGGCGGTGAGGCCGAGCTCCTGCCAGCGCAGCTGCTGCGCGGTCGGCCGCACGAGTGTCGACTTCGCGATCACGTTGGCGGGGCAGTCGTCGGCCGAGACCTGCACGTAGTTGCCCGGCTTCACGTCCGACATGTCGGCGCACGGGATGACTGGCTTCAGCTGCTGGTACTCGAAGGACTTGGTGCTGAAGGGCTCGGTGAGCAGGGCGAACCGCGCCCTGTCGATCTTGCCCACGAACGCGTGTCCGCCGATGCTCGGCACCTCGTTGCCGAGGGATGCCGTGACGGTGACACCCGTGTTGCGGGTGGAGCGCTCGGCGGCCTTGACCGCGGGAAGCTCGACCCCGTCGAGCCAGGCGGTCATCTCCGCGCCGCCGCCCTCGGTCGGCTGATAGGCCACCGAGACGATGTGCGCCTTGCCGTTCGCCGGCACGCCGGTGGTCGCCATGTGATCGACCCAT
>JAITUD010000370.1 GCA_031286555.1 Microbacterium sp.
GCTCGGCCTGCGTGGCCGACTCGTCGATGGCGACCTTCAGCAGCTGCTGCGCACGGTCGAGGCGCTTGCGCTCATCCTCGCTGAAGGTCGAGTTGCGCAGGCGCCGGGCTTCCTGCTCGGCGATCTCGAAGGCGACGGAGTAGTTGCCGACGGCGTCCAGGTACTCGGTGACCTGCTGGTCGCTCACCTTCGCGTCGGCGGATGCCGGACGAAGAGCATCCGCGGTCTTCTTGGCCCGCAGGAACGCGGCCGTCAACGGCTGCCGCCCGTCGCTCATGGCGGGGAAGGCGATCAGCTTGGCGACGTCGAGCTCGTAGTCCAGCCAGCGTGCGGTGATCGCGTCGTGCTCGGAGAACAGCCGGGTGAGCAGCTCCGCGTGCTGCTCGGCCTCCTTCTTCTCCTGCTGCTTCTTCGTCGGGACCGGGGCGGTCTGCCCGCCGCGTGCGGCGATCTGGGCGGCCTTGATCTCGCCCTTGAGGCGCAGAGTCTCGAGGCGCTGCTCGTGACGCTGGCGGGACATGACCTGCCAGCGGCGCGCCATGCCGCCGGCCATCCCCATGATCGGGAAGACGAGCCACCAGTAGCCGCCCACGAACTTCCAGAACTCGTCCATGATGCGTTCAGCCTAATCCGGTTGCCGGGTCAGCGCCCCGCCTCCGCACAGGCCACGCACCGGTCCGCGAACGGCCGCACCTCGAGCCGCTCCGCAGGGATCGGCTTCCCGCATCCAGCGCAGATGCCGTAGGTGCCGGCATCCACCCGCGCCAGCGCGTCGTCGACCTGCCGCAGCTCGTCGGCGGCGGCGTCGGCGAGAGCCGACAGCCGCGACCACTCCGACGACAGCGTCACGCCCTCCGGGTCGTGCTCGTCGTCGTCGTTCGAGCCCTCGCGATCATGCACGAGTTCCTGAAGTGCGGATGCCGCGGACTCGGCGCGCGCGGCGGCCTCGGCGCGCAGGCGCCGCAGATTCTCGCTCTGGTCGGGCATCCGGTCAGCCTAGCCCCGGGTGCCGACGTCGGGCTCTACTCGAGCCACTCCGTGATGAAGCGGTCGTTGGCGTGGATGTGCGTCGCCTCGTAGATCCCGCCGTCGAGCACCTCGAAGCGGTGCGCGATCAGCGCGGGGACCACCAGCACCTGACCGCCGACGCCCACCAGGTGCTCATCGCCGACCGTGAACAGGGCTCTGCCGTGGTGGATGAGGAACGTCTCCGCATAGGGATGCCGGTGCAGCCGCGGCCCCTCGCCGGGCGAGGCGTACTCGCGGATGATGCTGACGGGCGACCCGATCAGGTGGCCCTCGATGTTCGCGTCGCGTGCGACGTCGGTCGGTCGGATCGTCATGCTGTGCCTCCTGGTGCACTTCCGGCCGAGGGTACGCCGCGATGCGCTCCGGCGCGAGACCCCTGGCGCTACCCGCGCCCTTGACCGTGAATGGCGTTCACCGTAAGGTCGGTGGTCTGTGAACGCCATACACAGCTGAGGAGCATCGACATGCCATTCGGATACGTTCTGCCCCTTGCGCTCATCGCGGTCACGACGTTGCTGGCCCTGATCCGCATCCGTCGCTGGGGGAACGTGCTGTTCGCTGTCGCGCTCCCCGCGAGTGAGATCCCGCACATCCTCTTCGTCTATCTGCTGCTCATCTCGCTGCTGGCCTGGGGCGAGGGGGACCTCGGCGGCGGGCCGGGCACGGTGCTGCTCATCATCGCCGTGCTCGTGGAACTGGCACTTCTTGTACTGCTGGCCAGCGCCCTGCGCGCCCGTCCGGTGATCGACGCGATGGTGCGCGAGCACGGTGCGGAACCGCCGGCGCGGCGACCATTCTGGTGGCTGCGGCCGATGATCTTCCCGTTGCCCTGGCGACCGCGCTCCGTCATCCGGACGGGCCCGATCTTCTACGGCGACCATACGCGGCAGCGCCTCGACGTCTACCGGCCGCGGGATCCCGAGGCCTCCGGGCCCGTGCTGGTGTACTTCCACGGCGGCGGCTACGGCGGCGGCGGCAACCGAAGGGAAGGGCGAAGCCTGCTGCACAGGCTGTCCGCGCAGGGCTGGACGTGCATCAGCGCGACCTACCGGATGCGACCGGAGTTCGGCTTCGAGGAGCATCTCGCCGACGCCAGAGCGGTGCTGGCCTGGGCGCACGCCCGCGCCGACGTCCACGGCGGTGACACCGACATGGTAGCCATGGCCGGCAGCTCGGCCGGCGGACACCTGACCGCGCTCTGCGCGCTGACCCAGGATGCCGGCGATCCCGAGCGTCCGCGCGTCGACGCGGCCGTCTCGCTGTACGCCTACTATGGCCGGTACTACGGGCGAGGCGAGGATGAGGCGCAGCCTTCCACGGCGATGGCGCTGGATGCCTCGAAGGCGCCGCCGTTCTTCCTCGCCCACGGCGACCACGACGACTTCGTGCCGGTCGAGGAGGCCCGTGCCCTGCGCGACCACCTCGAAGCAGGGTCGCCGCAGGAGGTCTGGTACGCCGAGCTGCCCGGCGGCCAGCACGGCTTCGACGCCATGCAGTCCTGGCGGTTCACCGCCGTGATCGACGGCGTCGAGGCGTTCCTCACCCGCGTCGTCGCCGCACGGAGGGCATCCGTGCGGTAGCGCGCAACTGCGCAACAACGATCAAGCGCCGGATGCCGCGGAGGAGCACCATGGGGACATGAGCAGCCCCGCGGACACCTTCGCGACCTTCGTCGACCGGCTCGCCGACGCCCTGCGCGACGACGAGGCCGGTGCGATCGACGGCGCGGAACTGGCCGCACGGGTCGGGTTCTCACGGTTCCACCTCGACCGGATCATCCGATCGGTGGCGGGCGAGAACCCGGGGGCGTTCCGCCGCCGCATCCTGCTGGAGCGCGCCGCGTTCCGGATGCTGACAACGCATTCGCCCCTGCTCGATGTCGCCGTCGATGCCGGCTACTCGTCGCATGAGGCCTTCACCCGCGCGTTCACGCGCGAGTTCGGAGACCCTCCGGCGCAGTGGCGGCGCACCGCGGCGACGTTCCGACTGCCGGCCGGCAACGGAGTGCATTTCCATCCACCGGGGAGCATCCGGCTCCCCATGAGAGACAAGGAGAGCGAGATGGAACTTCTGGAGCGCATGACAGCACATCACATCTGGCTGACCGGGGAGATGATCCGCGTGGCCGGCGAGCTCGGCGACGACGAGCTGAACCGGCCGATCGAGGTCGATGTGGACGACGACGAGCAGACCGTCAGGTCGCTGCTGGCCCGGCTGGTCGGGCAGCTGGCGATGTGGAACGCCGTCATGGCGGGCAGGCCCTACGACCTACAGGTCGAGGATCACCAGTCGCTCGGCGACCTGAGCGACATCCTCGCGGTCGAGGGGCCGGCGTTCTCCGAGCACGTCCGCGCGCTGCCGGCCGGAGAGCGCCTGGACGAGACGTTCGTCGACGCATCCGGCGACCCGGTCGAGGTGATCAGCTACGGCGGCAACCTCGCCCACATCCTCACCTTCGCGGCGTACCGCCGTGTGCTCGTGCTCCTGGCGCTGAACGCCGCCGGGCACGGCGAGCTGGGCTGGGGCGACCCGCGGTTCTGGGTCGCGGACCAGCCCGCAGAGTGAGAGGTGCCCGCCGCCCGGACAGGGCGGCGGGCACTCCGGATGCCGGGGTCAGCCGACGGTCGCGGCGATGTCGGGCTGGTCGCTGAAGATGCCGTCCATGCCGGCCTTCAGGTAGACCGTGATCTCTCCGGCCAGGTCACCGGGTGCGATCGGGTCGGCCGAGGAGCGGAACTCCACCGGCAGATACTGGTTCTCCAGACGGAACGTCCAGCCATGCACGTCGAGGCCGGCGGTGTGAGCGTCGGCGATCACCGGAGTCGGCGGTGCGAGACGGCCGTCGGCGGTGCGGGGGATCAGCACCGACTTCTCGGCGCCGATGCCGTCGGCGTACTGCGCGATCCCGGCGAGACCGGCGGGCTTCACCAGATCGGCGTAGGTGCGCGGGTCACCGGCGACGGTGAAGTCGTATGGGCGCCCCGACGAGTTGATCAGCTGCGCGAGCTTCACGTTCGTCAGACCGTTCAGCTCCTTGAGGTTCGCGACCTCGAAGCTCTGCACGATCACCGGGGCGTCGGCGGAGTCGACGTCGTTCGCCTTCAGCTGCGCCACGAGCGGCTCCTCGAGTGAGAGCCCGATCGAGTCGAAGTAAGTCGGGTGCTTGGTCTCGGGGTAGACGCCCACCTGGCGGCCGTCGCAGCTGACCGAGTGCCGGGCCAGGTCGATGACCTCGTCCAGCGTCGGGATCACGTACAGACCGTCGAAGGCGGTGTTCGCGGGGCGCGTCTGCGGCATCCGCTCCTTCGCGCGCAGCGTGCGCAGCTCGGCGAAGGTGAAGTCCTCGGTGAACCAGCCGGTCACCTTCGCGCCGTCGATCGTCTTCGTCGTCTTGCGCGAGGCGAACTCGGGGTGCGCCGAGACATCGGTGGTGCCGCCGATCTCGTTCTCGTGGCGGGCGACGAGCACTCCGTCCTTGGTGGAGACGACGTCGGGCTCGATGTAGTCGGCGCAGCGCACGATCGCCTGCTCGTACGAGGCGAGGGTGTGCTCGGGGCGGTAGCCGCTCGCACCGCGGTGACCGACGACGGTCACCTGCTCCTTCTCGACCTTGGTGCGGTCGAGCGAGATGACGGCGAACTCGGTGTCGTCCGGGGTGCCGGGCATGCGGGCGTCGTTGCCGGGGTAGTTGTTGTCGTTGGCGATCAGCAGGTCACCGTTGCGCAGCTGCACGATCGTCTCGAAGGACTGCACCGGCAATGAGAAGACCTCACCCGTGCCGTAGCCCTCGCCTGCGGCCAGGTCGTCGGGGTTGGCGATGCGCAGCGCGTCGAGCACGGGCTTCTTCTGCACGTAGCCGTCGCGGTCGGTGCGCTTCAGGTCGACCTCGTAGACCCGCTTGGTGACCGACTGCTCACCCTCGAAATCATCGCGCTCGACGACGAGCAGCACGTCGTTCTTCACGGTGAAGGCGTCGCCGATGACGTTCGGCTCCTGGTCGGTCTGGTAGCTCCAGGTGCGGTCGGTATACGCGCCCTTCCTCGTGTCGAACTCGCGGATCTCGCGGCGGCGCTGATCCGGGTCATCGGCGTAGGCGCCCTCGAGGATCGGGTAGAGGTAGCGGCCGCTCTTCGACGCGGCCATGGCCTCGAAGCCGCGGCTGGACCGCACGCGCGGAGTCTCGCCGGCCTTCAGGTACGGGTTCTGCGGCGACTTCGCCCCCTGCAGCGAGAACGGCTTCTGCAGCAGCGTGCCCTCGGCGTCGAAGTGCAGCAGGAACGGCCCGAACTCCTCACCGACCCAGAACGTGCCGTCCTTGGCGCGCACGACCGACTCGACATCGAAGTCGGCGCCGGTGAGCAGGCGGTCCTTCGTGCCGTCGTTCACGATCGGGAAGTCGAGCAGGCCGTTGCGGTCGTTGTACGAGATGAAGCGCTCGACCTTGATCTCGCCGGAGCCGCCCTTGGCGGTCTGCCAGTCCGGGCGCACCAGGTAGCTGCGCAGCAGGAAGTCGGCAGAGTTGCCCTTGGCACCGAAGCCGTTGTCGGGCTGCGCCCAGAAGGTGCCGTCGCCGTTGTCGATCACGGCCGAGAATCCGGGGATGACCTGGCCGTTCCAGGGGCCCTGGCGGCCGTTGCCCGCGCTCGCCTGCGCACCCGACGGAGGCCCGTCGGCGAGGAAGTCGGCCGAGAGCTGCGCCCATGCGACGAGCGTCGGCTGGAAGGCGTGGTTCGGCGAGGTGGGGGTGGTCTGGTTGCCGGCGGCGTTCGCCGGCGCCGTGAGGAGCAGAGTGGCTGCGGCCGCGACAGCGGTGGCGGCGGCGAGCACGCGGGGGAGTCGTCTCATGCCCGCGAGTCAATCGGCGCACGTTGGAATGCCCGTGACGCGGCTATGACCCGTCGATGACGCGTTCATGAACGGATGCCGGAGGACCCGGCATCCGTTCATGGAGACTCAGTTGAGGATGAGGCCGATCACCGTGGCGCCGCCGCCGACGAGGATGAGCGCGACGATGGTCACCCAGGCGGTGACGCGGATGCGCTACTGGCGGCGCTCGCTGTAGACGGAGAGGTCATCGGCGTCGTCGTGCTTGTTCATGCGCTGGCCTCGGGCTCGGTGACGGTGGGGCCGAAGGCGGCCGGAAGCGTCGCTCGCGACGTCTCCCGCAGCTCGGAGACGGTGGCGGTGAACACGTCCTGCACCTCGAGGGCGGGCTCGCTGTCGGTGACGCCGATGCGCAGCACCGGGTAGTCGCGCCCCTCGCACAGGCCGCGGAACTTCACGTCGTCCTCGCGGGGCACGGTCACGATGACGCGGCCGGTCGACTCGGAGAACAGCGCGGATGCGGCATCCACTCCGTCGCGCTCCATCAGCTCGGTGAGCCAGACGCGCGCGCCGACGCCGAAGCGCGAGACGGCCTCGGCGAGCGAGACGGCCAGGCCGCCCTCGGACAGGTCGTGAGCCGACGAGATCAGCCACTCGTCGCGCGCGGCGGCGAGCAGCCCGGCGAGCCGGCGCTCGGCCTCGAGGTCGACCTGCGGCGGCAGGCCGCCGAGGTGGTCGTGCACGACGTCGGCCCAGGCCGAGCCGGACAGCTCGGTCTGCGTGGTGCCGAGCAGGTAGATGTTCTGGCCCTCGTCCTGCCAGCCCGACGGGATGCGGCGCGAGACGTCCTCGATGATGCCCATCACGCCCACCAGCGGGGTGGGGTGGATCGGCACGTCGCCGGTCTGGTTGTAGAACGACACGTTGCCGCCGGTGACCGGGGTGCCCAGCACGTAGCATCCGTCGGCGAGGCCGTCGACGGTCTGGCCGAACTGCCACATGACCTCGGGGTTCTCCGGGGAGCCGAAGTTCAGGCAGTCGGTGATCGCGGTCGGGGTCGCACCGGTGACGGCGACGTTGCGGTACGCCTCGGCCAGTGCGATCTGCGCACCGCGGTACGGGTCGAGCTGGCTGTAGCGGCCGTTCGCGTCGGTGGAGATCGCGAAACCGAGGCCGGACTCCTCGTCGACGCGGATCATGCCCGCGTTGTCGGGGAAGGCCAGAGCCGTGTTGCCGCCGACGTAGTAGTCGTACTGGTTGGTGATCCAGCTGACGTCGGCCAGGTTCGGCGACGCGATCAGCTTCAGGAACTGCTCGCGCAGCACGGCCGGGTCGGACGAGCGGGGCAGCTCTTCCGCGGCATCCGCCTGCAGCGCGTCGATCCACGTGGGGTAGGCGACCGGGCGGTCGTAGATCGGGCCGTCGACGGCGACGGTCGACGGGTCGACGTCGACGATGCGCTCACCCTGCCAGTCGATGATGAGGCGGCCGTCTCCGGTGACTTCGCCGAGCACGCTGGTCTCGACCTCCCACTTGTCCACGACGGCCATGAAGGCGTCGAGCTTCTCGGGGGCGACGATCGCCATCATGCGCTCCTGCGACTCCGACATGAGGATCTCCTCAGCGGTCAGGGTGGGGTCGCGCAGCAGCACGTTGTCGAGCGAGACGTGCATGCCGGAGTTGCCGTTGGCGGCCAGCTCGCTGGTCGCGCAGGAGATGCCGGCGGCGCCGAGGTCCTGGATGGCCTCGACGAGCTCGTCGCGGTACAGCTCGAGGCAGCACTCGATGAGCACCTTCTCGGCGAACGGGTCGCCGACCTGCACCGCGGGACGCTTGGTGGGGCCGCCGTCGTCGAAGGAGTCGGATGCCAGGATGCTGGCGCCGCCGATGCCATCGCCGCCCGTGCGGGCGCCGAAGAGGACGACCTTGTTGCCCGTGCCGGTGGCGTTGGCGAGCTTCAGGTCCTCGTGGCGCAGGACACCGACCGCGAGGGCGTTGACCAGCGGGTTGGCCTGGTAGACCGAGTCGAACACGGTCTCGCCGCCGATGTTGGGCAGGCCGAGGCAGTTGCCGTAGAAGCTGATGCCGGCGGTGACGCCGTGCACCACCCGGGCGGTGTCGGGGTGGTCGATCGCGCCGAAGCGCAGCGCGTCCATGACGGCCACGGGGCGGGCGCCCATCGAGATGATGTCGCGCACGATGCCGCCGACGCCGGTCGCGGCGCCCTGGAACGGCTCGATGTAGGAGGGGTGGTTGTGCGACTCGGCCTTGAAGGTGACGGCCCAGCCCTCGCCCACGTCGACGACGCCGGCGTTCTGGCCCATGCCGACCATGAGGCGCTGCTTCATCTCGTCGGAGACCTTCTGGCCGAAGCGGCGCAGGTAGTTCTTCGACGACTTGTACGAGCAGTGCTCCGACCACATCACCGAGTACATGGCCAGCTCGCCCGAGGTGGGGCGGCGGCCCAGGATCTCGCGGATGCGGGCGTACTCGTCGTCCTTGAGGCCGAGCGCCGCGTAGGGCTGCTCCTTCTCAGGGGTCGCGAGGGCGTTCTCGACGGAGTCGGGGATGTGTGTGGTGGTCACGCGGGCTCCAGAGAGAAGGGAGAAGCGGGGCGGTTCCAGTCTAACGGCGCTTCCGGGGCGCTCAGCCCGGGGGTCTTCCGGGCCGGGCCGCAGGCGCGGATGCTCGGGCGAAGCGTGCTCCGAGCGTCGCTGATGCCTC
>JAITUD010000371.1 GCA_031286555.1 Microbacterium sp.
GTGCCCCACGCCGCCAGCGACAGCACCAGCAGCGCCGCGATCGGGGCGGCGAATCGCGACACCGGCGGCAGCCTGACCACCTGCAGCAGCCGGATCGTGTCGATCGTCAGCACCACCCAGAGCACGACGTAGGCGATCAGCAGCACCTGCACCAGGGTGAGCACGAACCAGTTGCCGGCGAGCGTGATCATGGCGCTGCGCCAGAACAGCGCGAGCCCCGCGGCCAGCAGGACCAGCACCCAGCCGAGCAGTGTGGCACCCAGCCCGAACCGGCCGAGCCGGCGGTTGCCGGCCAGGATCTGCGCCGAGCCGGGGACCAGGAAGTTGATCGCGACCAGCCACCAGGCACGGCGCCCCATGAACGGCGGGCTGTCGCTCTCGGGGTTGCGCAGCGGCAGCGTCTCGATCAGCGGACGTCCCGCCGACACGCGCTGACGAGGCGGGGCCAGGGTCACAGGGAGCCCTTCAGCCGCCGGTTCTTCTCCTCGACCTGTGCCTCCAGGTCGCGGGCGTACTCCTCCACCTGGTCCGCGAGCGCATCGTCGGATGTGCCGAGGATGCGCGCGGCGAGCAGGCCCGCGTTCTTCGCACCGCCGATCGAGACGGTGGCGACCGGGATGCCGGCCGGCATCTGCACGATCGAGAGCAGCGAGTCCAAGCCGTCGAGATAGGCGAGCGGCACCGGCACGCCGATCACGGGGACCGCCGTGACCGATGCGAGCATGCCCGGCAGGTGCGCTGCACCGCCGGCTCCGGCGATGATCACCCGGATGCCGCGACTGCGGGCGTCCCGCCCGTAGGAGACGAGCTTGTCCACGGTGCGGTGCGCCGACACCACCTCGACCTCGTGCGGGATGCCGAAGTCGCTGAGCACCTGGGAGGCGTCGCTCATCACCCGCCAGTCGGAGTCCGATCCCATGACGACGCCGACGATCGGACGGCTCGAGGAGTGCAGTGGCTCAGTCACCCTCACAGGCTACGGTTCGCGCCTGTGAGAACGTCGGAACGGCGCGCCTAAGCGAAGTACGCCGCGGCCGCGCGCGCGGCGTAGACGACGTCGTCCAGGTCGTCACCTGAGACGTTCACGTGCCCGACCTTGCGCCCGGGGCGCGAGGCCTTGCCGTAGGTGTGGATCTTCGCCTCCGGATGAGCGGCCATCGCCGCCGGGAAGCGCTCGTCGATCGAGGCATCCGCCGGTCCGCCCAGGATGTTGACCATCACCGACCACGGTGCCCGCGGCGCCGGCGTGCCCAGCGGCAGATCGGCCACGGCGCGAAGATGCTGCTCGAACTGTCCGGTCACCGCGCCGTCCTGGCTCCAGTGCCCGCTGTTGTGCGGGCGCATCGCGAGCTCGTTCACGAGCAGCCGCTCGTCGACGGTCTGGAAGAGCTCGACCGCCAGCATGCCGGTGACCCCGACGCCCTCCGCGATCTGCCGGCCGATGGCCTCGGCGACCTGCACCAGGCGGTCCGAGGCCGCGGGCGCGGGTGCGAGGACCTCGGCGCACACGCCGTCGCGCTGCACGGTCTCGACCACGGGGTAGGCGACGATCTGCCCACCGGGGCGCCGCGCCACCTGCTGCGCGAGCTCGCGGGTGAACGACACCAGTTCCTCGACGAGGAGCGCGTCGAAGTCGCCGAACCAGGCGGCCGCATCCGCGGCATCCGACACCACCATCACGCCCTTGCCGTCGTACCCGCCCCGCGGTGTCTTCACGACGGCGCGGCCGCCGTGGTCGTCGAGGAAGGCCTGCAGCTCGGCGGCGTCGTGCACGGCCGCCCAGTCCGGCTGAGGCACACCGAGCTCGGCGAGCTTAGTGCGCATGACCAGCTTGTCCTGCGCGTACTGCAGCGCGTCCGGCCCCGGGTGCACCTGCACGCCGTCGGCGACCAGGGCGCGCAGCACCTCCTGCGGCACGTGCTCATGGTCGAAGGTGATGACGTCGACGTCGGCGGCGAAGGCCCGCACGCGCTCGAGGTCGCGGTAGTCGCCGACGCCGGTGGCCGCCAGCTGTGCCGACATCCCCTCGTCCTCGGCCAGCACCCGCAGCTCGAGTCCGAGCTCGACCGCCGGAGCGATCATCATCCGGGCCAGCTGCCCTCCACCGATCACACCTACGCGCACTGCCATCCGCGACTCCTAACGTCGCGTCCATTCTCCCGTATCAGGGAGCCAGCGGCGGCCCGGCCGGCGGCGGCGCCCCGGCGCCCGACTGCGCATCGCGGTGCGCGAGGATCTGACTGACCTCGATCTGGTCGGCCAGCGTCTCGTGCACGAGGCTGACGCTGGGCACGTTCACCAGTCGCAGGGGCGCGTCGACACCGTTGCTGAGCGTGATCGTGCCGGCGCCCCACATCCGCTGCAGCAGTCCGCGGTGCACGCCGATCGTGTAGCCGCGGGCGTGTGAGACCTCGCGTCGGCGGCGCGACCCGACACCTTCCTTCACGATGACGCGGCGGTTGGTGATCGTGTAGCTGCGCGCGCGCCACACCAGGTACGGGATGACGACCAGGAGGAGGATCGCCGCTCCCGCGGCCGCCAGCAGCATCCAGTTCTGGAAAGGCGCAGGCAGATTGCCGTACAGGTACGCCGTCGCGCCGAACACCCCGATCAGCACCAGCGCCGACCAGAACAGCCGTCGCGCGTGCCCGTGGAACCGCGCGATGAGCAGCTCCTCGACGGGAACGCCGGGCGGCGGCATCATGGGCCGGCCGCCGAGAGTGACGGGCTGGGACATGGCTCCATTGTGCCCAGGGGTTCC
>JAITUD010000425.1 GCA_031286555.1 Microbacterium sp.
CGTCGATCGCGCGCCCCACCATCATCTCGATGACGGTCGGGATGCTGATCTCGTCCTTCTCCAGCGATCCGATGTATGCGCCGTCGCGGAGCACGCTGACGCGGTCCGCGAGTCGTCGCAGCTCGTCCATCCGGTGCGAGATGTAGACGATGCCGGTCCCCCGGGCGCGCAGCTGATCGATCAGCGTGAACAGCACCTCGACCTCGGTGTCGGTCAGGGCCGAGGTGGGCTCGTCCATGATCAGCACCTTGGCGTTGAACGAGAGCGCCTTGGCGATCTCGACCATCTGCTGCTCGGCGACGGTGAGCTCGCCGACCTTCTGCCGCGGGTCGAGGCTGATGTCCAGATTCTTCAGCAGCTCGGCCGTCTGCCGGTTCAGCTCGCGCTCGGAGACGAAGGGGCCCCGGCGCGGTTCCCGCCCGATGTAGATGTTCTGCGCGACCGTGAGGTCGGGCATCATGTTCAGCTCCTGATGGATGATCGTGATGCCGAGCTGCTGCGCCTGCAGCGGCCCGGTCAGCTCCACGGGCTCGCCCTCGAAGAAGATCTCGCCCTCGTCGCGTGTGTAGATCCCCGAGAGGATCTTCATCAGGGTCGACTTGCCGGCGCCGTTCTCCCCGACGAGCACGAGCACCTCTCCGGCGCGCACCTCGAGATGCACGTCTTTCAGCGCCTGGACTCCGGGGAAGCCCTTGCTGATGCCCTCGACCCGAAGGATGGGATCGCTCATACCTCACCTGCTCCCTTGAAGGCTGGTCGGACCCGCGGAGCGGGCCCTCGTTCAAACATCGGATCAATTCTGCTTTGCGCGACCGGGTTGCGCAAGTTGTATCTAAATGTATCTAACGATTGATCGATGCGGAAGACCTGTAATAACAAGTTGGTCACGACCGCTCCGGTCAGTGCAGCCGGATCGAGTCCACAGCGATGAGCCTGTCCCGGATGAATCGGTTGGCGTGCGCACCGAGCTCGTCGCCGTCCGTCCAGAGATTGCGCCAGATGCCGAGCATCCGGCTGAGGTCTTCCGCGACCACCGCCGAGGAGAAGGACTCGAACACGATCGGGCCTCCGTAGCCGATGCGGCCGAGCGCCTTGAAGAACGTGTCGAAGTCGACCGATCCGGTCCCGAGGTAGCCGCGGTGGCTCTCGCCGATGTGCACGTACTGCAGGAGTGCAGACGTGTCGAGCACGGGCTGGAACATGTCGGACTCCTCGATGTTCATGTGGTACGTGTCCAGGTGCACGCCGAGGTTCGGGCGATCCACCTCCGCGAGATAGGCGAGGGCCTGCCGTCCGGTGTTCAGCACGTTCGTCTCGTAGCGATTGACCACTTCGAGCGCGACCCGCACTCCGCGGGCTGCGGCATGATCGGCGACGCGGCCCACGACGGCCCGGCTGCTCGCCACCCCCTCCGGCGTGGCGGGCTCCATGTACTTCCTCATCGCGGAGTAGATCACACCGCAGAAGTGCTCACCGCCGAGCTCCGCGAGCACGTCGACGGCGCGGATCAGCAGCGCCTCGCCCGCCGCGACGACGGCGGGATCAGCGCTGGTGATGTCGGTGGCCTCGGAGAGTCCGAGCGAGGCGCTCACCGCCAGCCCGTGCTCGGCGAGCGCGTCCTTCGCCGCCGTGACGTCGAATGAGAACGGGTCCATCAGAGGGAACTCGATCAGGTCGAAGCCGGCCTGCGCGGTCTTCTCGACCGCCCGGCGGATACCTTCCGCGTCGAAGGTTCCGGTCCAGACCAGGCCGTGGCATCCGATGTTCATGCTGCTCCCTCGCAGAGTATTGGCACGTTGCAATTGCGTTGTCAGGTGACGGTACTCTCGGGTTTGCAACGTGTCAAGAACCGCTACGCTGACCCCAGAGCCCAGGAGGATGCCGATGCCCGCCAGCGTCAAGGATGTCGCCGCGCTCGCCGGCGTCTCCGCGTCGACCGTGTCGAACTTCCTGAACCACCCGCACGTGCTCAGCGAACGCACCCGCGATCGCGTGCAGCGCGCCGTCGAGCAGCTCGGCTACGTGCCGAACGAGTCCGCCCGCCAGCTGCGCGCGGGCGAGGGCAGGACCATCGCGCTCATCCTGCTCGACGCGTGGCTCCCGTACTTCAACGACCTCTCCCGCGGCGTCGAGGACGTGACCCGAGAGGACGGCTGGTCGCTGTTCTTCAGCAACAGCGATCGCGATGCGGCGCAGGAGCTTCGCAACATCGACATGTTCGAGGCGCACCGCGCACGGGGCATCGTGATCTATCCCCTCGGGGACGTGGTGCCCCGCCTCGAGAGCCTCGCCGAGCGCGGCATCCGGTCGGTCGTGATCGGTCCGCCGCACGGCGCATCCGCGGTCGGCTCCGTGCCCTTCGACGACCGCGGCGGCGGACGTCTCGCCGGCGAGCACCTGCTCGCGCTCGGACGACGGCGCATCGCCTTCCTGGGCGACCCGAGCACGGTCAGCCAGACGGCGGACAGGCGGGCCGGACTGATCGACGCGGTCGGCGACGAGCGCGTGCGCACCGTTCCTGTGCTCGGCCTGACCATCGACGCCGGCATGGCCGCTGCCCAGGAGCTGCTCGCCCTGCCTCCGGACGAGCGTCCCGATGCCCTGTTCGCCGCGAACGACATGCTCGCGATCGGCGCGCTCACCGTGCTGCTGCGTGCCGGCATCTCGGTACCCGGCGACATCGCGATCATCGGATTCGACGATGTCGATCAGGCCCACCAGACCGTCGTGCCGCTCACGACCGTCCGGCAGCCGGGTTACGAGATCGGACGCGCCGCCGCATCGCTCCTGCTGCGACAGCTGGAGGATCCGGCCGCTCCGGTGCCGGCGGTCACGCCGTTCGCCGCCGAGCTCGTCGTGCGGGCCTCCACCACCGGCTGACGCCACGCGCCTCGAGCCGGCGACCCGAGCTGCACCTCCTCGGCACCCGGCCGGCGGCGCTTCGCGCACAGCAGGACGATCAGGCCGAAGGGTGCCCGACGACTCCCTTGCGCAGCAGTGCGTTGCCGTACTTGCGGGTCTCTCCGGTGCGCACCATCAGGTACGCGCCCTTCGCGACGTCGTAGTACGCGAAGCGCTCGACGAACCGGGTGGTCGCCTCGTCGGTGCCCGCCGCGGCCATCAGCTCACGCTGGACGTCCAGCACCGTGGCATCCGCCGACTCCATGAGATCGAGCCCGGGGGCGTCGTCGAGCGGCAGCACCGAGCGGACCGCCGCGACGACCTCCGGCGTCGTGGTGCCCGGCAGATCGATCACGCGCTCGCCCAGCGCCCAGGCCGGGAAGTGCGCGTCGGCGATGACGACGGAGTCGGAGTGCCCCATGCGGTCGAGGTGCAGCAGCAGCTCACCCGTGAGCAGCGGGTTGATTCCCTCAAGCATCCGTCAGTCCTTCCTCTGCCAGTTCCGCCCACAGCTCTGCGGGGATGTCGAGCGCTGCGTATTCGGCGTTCTGCGCGAGCTGGGCGGGGCGACTGCCGCCGACCACGACCGAGCGCACGACGCCCGCCTGCAGCGGGAACTGCACCGCCGCCGCCGGCAGCGGCACGTCGTGGGCGCGGCAGATCGCGGCGATCCGCACCAGCCGGTCCCATAGCTCGTCGGGCAGCTGACCGTACTCGTAGCGCCCGTCGCGCCGCGGCTCGCTCTGCGCGAGCAGGCCGGAGTTGAACACGGATGCCGCGACGATGCCCGTCCCGGTCTCCTCGCAGGCGGGCAGCACCTCGGCCGCCGCCGGCTGCTCGAGCAGCGTGTAGCGCCCGGCCACCATGATCAGGTCGAGGTCGGCCTCGCGCACCGAGCGCGCGAGCGCCTCGGAGACCATCGAGCCGACACCGACGGCATCCGCCTGTCCTTCGGTGCGCAGCGCCTCCAGGGCAGGGAGCGCGCTCTCGATCGCGAGATCGAGGTCGTTGCGCTCCGGATCGTGCAGGTAGAGCACGTCGATCTTCTCGATGCCGAGCCGCTCGCGCGACTCGTCGAGGCTGGCGCGGATGCCGGCCTCGGTGAAGTCCCACACGCGCTGCAGATCATCGGGCACGTGGAAGTCGTTCGCCGTGTCGAGACCCTCAGGCGCGGGGTTCGGACGCAGCAGGCGGCCGACCTTGGTCGAGAGCACGAACTCGTCGCGCGGCTTGGTCTGCAGGAAGGCGCCGAGCCGGCGCTCCGACAGGCCGAGGCCGTAGTGCGGCGCGGTGTCGAAGTACCGGACGCCGGCGTCCCAGGCGGCGGTCAGGATCGCGTCGGCCTGCTCGTCGGTGAACTCCTCGAACAGG
>JAITUD010000083.1 GCA_031286555.1 Microbacterium sp.
CCGTTCGCGGCGCTGCTGATGCGCGCGCTGCACGAGGCGGGCCGTCCTGCAGACGCGCTGGTCGTGTACGAGCGGACTCGTGTCGCACTGCGCGACGAACTGGGACTCGACCCGGGGCCGGCGCTGCGGGAGGCGCAGGCCCAGGCGTTCGGCGACGGGCCGACGACCATCGCCTTCGCCGCGCCCGCCGAGCTGCCGCCCGAGGTGCCGCTCGTCGCCCGCGACGATCTCATAGACCGGATCGGATCGCCCGATCCGGCCGCGCCTCGGGCGATCACGGGGATGGCGGGCGTCGGCAAGACCGCGCTGGCCGTCGCCTGGGCGCATCGGCACAGGGCGGCGTTCCCCGACGGGCAGCTGTTCCTCGATCTGCGCGGGTACAGCGACGAAGAGCCCATCGCCGCCGAGGATGCGCTGGCGTCGCTGCTCGCATCCCTCGGCTTCGCGCCCGACCGGATCCCCGTCGGCATCGACGCGCGTGCCGCACTCTGGCGCAGTCTGACCGCTGCGCGCCGGATGCTGGTGCTGCTCGACAACGCGCGAGAGACCGACCAGGTGCGCCCCCTGCTCGTGGGCGGCGGCGACAGCACCATGATGGTCACCAGCAGGAACGCGCTACCCGGTCTGGCGGCGCGGGAGGGGGCCCGGGTCATCTCGGTCTCTCCGCTGATGCCCGAGGAAGCGGTCATGCTGCTCCGTGAGCTGATCGGACCGGGTGCGGAGGACGACCCTGCGGCGATGGAGGAGCTCGCCCGGGTGTGCGGAGGGCTGCCGCTGGCGCTGAGGATCGCCGCACAGCGCGTCGCAGGCGAGAGCGGGCTGCGCCCGGCCGAGCTCGTCGCCGATCTCGGCGACGAGCATGATCGTCTCGACCTCCTGGACGCCGACGACGGCACGGCCACCGACTTCCGAGCCGGGCTGTCCTGGTCCTACTGCGCGCTGCGCCCCGCGGCCGCTCGGGTGTTCCGGATGCTGGGGCTGCTGGGCGGCACCGACATCGACCTCGCCGCGCTCGCCGCCCTGTGCGGCCTGTCGAAGCGGGAGACGCGTGGGCACGTGGACGCGCTCCTGCCGCTGCATCTGGCACAGCGCACGGCTTCCGGGCTGTACACCCAGGACGATCTGCTGCGGGCCTACGCGGCCGAGCGGGCGGCGGAGCACGACGGTGTCGAGGCATCCGCCGCGGCACGGAACCGGCTGCTGTCGTTCTACATGTCGGGGCGAGCAGGTGCCGGCGCGGACATCGCATGGGAGGCGCGCGGCCGCCCGCTGCTCTGAGGCCCGGACACACCGGAACCGCCGCACCCGAGCGGGAGCGGCGGTTCCGGGAAGAACTCAGGCCGGCTGCGGAAGGAGCGTGAACGACACCGCTCCCTGCTCGTCGACTCCGGCGTCGAGCACCTTGTCGGAGAGGGCCTCGGAGGCCTCGTGCTCGAGGAAGACTCGGGTGCCCTCGGAGTCGACGATGTCGTCTCCTGGTTCGGGAGCCGGGGCGACCGAGACCATGAAGCGGGGCTCCGCGGTCGTGGCCGACTCGGTCGGGTGGATGCGCAGACCGGCACCGGGATCGGTGGTCTGGCGGGTGACGAGGGTCGTCACGATCGTGCTGGCGTTCTCGGTCAGGGTGAGCATTGCGCTTCCTTCCGGTTGGCGTCACCGCACCGTCCGGCGCGGTGTGCGGGCCACGTTTCCGCACTCGGCCCGCATCCTCAACCGGAGCGCGCGGACTCTGACGACATTCACACCCAGTGCCGGTGCCGGCGCGTACGATGCGGGCATGGCCCAGTCCGCTCTTCGCGCGCAGGTGCGTCTGCGCACCGTCTGCTCCCTGCTGCTGGGCCTCGCCGCGGGGGTCGGCACCGGGGCCGTCTTCGGACCCGCGGCCGGGATCGTCGGCGGCTGGGGCGCGCTCGCACTGGTGAACACGATCTGGGTGCTGGTGCTGGTCTGGCCGATGGATGCGGCGGCCACCAGGGCGCACGCGCTGGCCGAGGACCCCGGGCGCCGCATCGCCCGCCTCATCGCGATCATCGGCAGCCTGATCAGCCTCGTCGCCGTCGGTGTCGTCGTGCTGCAGGCGCGGAACGCCCCGGAGATCGAGGGGTACGTCCTCGCCGGGATCGCCGTGCTCGGCGTCGCGGCGTCCTGGGCGCTCATCCAGACCGACTACATGCTCCGCTACGCGCGGATCTACTACTCCGAGCCGGCCGGCGGCATCTCGTTCAATCAGCAGGAGGACCCGGAGTACACCGACTTCGCGTACTTCTCGGTCGGCCTGGGCATGACCTACCAGGTGGCCGACACGAACGTCCAGACCAACGCCATCCGACGGATCGTGATCGCGCAGACTCTGCTCGCCTACCTGTTCGGAGCGGTGATCCTCGCGACGGTCATCAACCTCGTCACCAGCCTGGGCGGCTGACCCGCCCCTGTCGAGCGTCGGAGCCGCCTGGCAGGGTGGGCCCATGCCCGAGTCCCCAGAGGTGCAGGCGCTCGCAGAACAGCTCGACGAGCGGATGACAGGTCACGCGATCGCGTCCGTCGAGGGCGTGGATCGGCGGATCATGAAGACGAGAGATCGGCCGCCCGCATCCGTCGTCGGTGCGCGCATCGACGGGGTGCGACGCTTCGGCAAGTACCTCGGGTTCGACCTGGGCGGGCAGTGGCTGGTGCTGAGCTTCGGGCGCAACGGCTGGGTGCGCTGGCGGCCGGGCGGCACGCCCGATCGGGATGCCCCCGG
>JAITUD010000120.1 GCA_031286555.1 Microbacterium sp.
ACGTGGGCATCGTCGTCAAGTTCCTGCTGATCCTGCTGGTCGTCGCGCTGGCGATCGGCATGATCGTGCGGCTGTTCCGCAAGCCCACCACGCCGGTGGAGACCGGCCCGAAGAAGCAGCGGATGCCGCTCATCGTGCCCCTGATCGGATGGCTGCTGCTGATCGCAGGAGTGGGCATGGGCCTCGCCGGGTTCTCGGCCAGAGAGGGCACCGATCCGGTGCCGATGCGGATCGGCTCCGTGGTCGCGCTGATCCTCGGCCTGATCGTGCTGCTGCTGCACCGCAACCGCTACGTGCAGTCCGGCACCGACGGGGTGCGCTTCCGCACCCTCCTCGGCCGTCAGGGCGAGATCGCCTACCGCGACGTCACGAACTACACGGTCGCGGAGGCCGGATGGCGGTCCCGTCTGCAGCTGCGCACCGGCGACGGCACGCGCCTGCGGGTGAACCCGATGGTGTTCGACATGTCTCCGGCGCTCGCGGCGATCAGGTTCAAGGAGCGGACCGGGCGATGGCCTGCGCCCGGCGAGGCGCGCTGAGGCCCCGCGCCACCCAGGACTACCCCAGCATGACGTGACACCTTTGGAAGCATGAGTGTCCATGCCCCGGCGCACGCCCCGCAGCAGAGCAACGCTCTCGCGGGCACCGCGCTCGGGGTTGTGGCGGTCGCCGCGGGCGTCGCCCCGTGGATCGCGTCCGGCGGCATCCTTCCGGTGCAGAACCTGTGGCGCACCGAGGTGCAGCGCTACCAGATGCCGTTCTCGCTGCTTCCGGTGAGCCAGTACTACGCGACCAGCATGTTCGTGCTGATCGTGATGGGCGGTGTCTTCGCGGGTCTCGCCCGGCGCCTGCTCGCCCGCACCTGGGATGCCCGGCCGATCGCTCTCGGCGTGCTGATCGGACACGTGGTCGCCGTCGTGCAGAGCTTCATCGCGGACGCCCGCGGGCTCGACCTCGACGACGGACGGGCCTGGTGGTACCTCGGCGGGCTGCTGTTCGGGGCGATCGCCGCGGTCGGCTTCGCGCAGATCGGCTACTGGCTGATCGCGCGGCCGTTCGACGGGCCGGCGGCACTCGGCATCGCGCTCGCCGCGGTGCCGTTCGCCGGCTGGATCGGGATGTGGGCGCAGCTGCTCTCCGGCCCGGCGGGCGTTCCGCAGGCCGTCATACTGCTGCTGCGCTGGCTGCCGGCGATCGTGGTCGGCCTCGCCCTCGCCTGGTGCGGGATGTTGCCCGCGACGCGCCTGATCGTCTGGTTGCTCGGGCTGAGCGCCCTGTGGATCGTGCCCGCTGCATTCACCGCGATCCAGTACGCGCTCGGCTCACGAGTGCTGGCCGGTGACCTCAGCGAGATGGCCGCCGCCGGCATGCAGGTGTTCCCCACAGCGCTCGCGGTCGGATGGCTGCCGGTGGTCGTCGCCGCCGCGATCGGAATCGTGGGTGCGGCGCTGGCCGCGATCCTGCGGCGGCAGCGAGGTTAGTCCACCTCGTCGTCCTCGTCCTCGCCGCTCGCGGTGACGTCCGCGGCCTCGGGGGCCGGCGGCGCGACGGGGAACACGACCGACGTGTAGAGCGGGCCGCCGCCCAGCCCGAAGATGTCGGATGCCGTGGGCGGCGCGTCGAGCTGCTCGGCGGCGCTCTGCGGATCGAGCGGCTCGGACGGAAGCCCGGCCCACTCGTTCTGCTCCTCTTCGGGGCGCTGCTGGAAAAGACCCATGCGGCTATTGGCCCTCTGCGTGCGGGGTGTCGGCGCGGGGCTCTTCCCGCACGGCGTCGACGAGGTCGCGCCAGGCGCCGACCAGCGCCGACTCCGGCAGCTCTCGCCGTCGCTCGTCGTGCAGTGTGGTGGCCTGGATCAGCCAGGTGAACCGGTCTGCGCCGAGCGGCGACTCCGGCTCCGGGTCATCCCAGGGGCAGCTCTCGATGAGCTCCAGCCAGCGCTGCTCGTCATCGGGTGCGGGATCCACCCGCCACCGACGGCGGATGCCGGCGATCCCGCCGGTGCGCACGACGAGCACCGCGAGCACGCCCGTGGGCGCATCATCCGGCTGTGGTGCCCGTGGATCCATCCTTGATCACTCCGACGGCGATCCACGCGTTGCGGACCGCCTCTTCCACGGTAGCGCCCAGTTCGCGCGCCGCAACCAGTGTCGCGTCGGCGAACTGCGCGAAGGTGGCCGTGGTCGACAGCCCGCCGGTCAGCGCGCGGTACCAGACGGTGCCCGCCTCTTCCCAGGAGTGGCCGCCCAGCGTGGTCGCCGCGAGGGCGAACGCACGGTTCGGGATGCCCGAGTTGATGTGCACCCCGCCGTTGTCCTCGGTGGTGGTGACATAGTGCGCCATGTCGGCGGGCTGCGGGTCTTTACCCAGCTCATCGTCGTCATAGGCGGTGCCGGGGTGCAGCATGTCGCGCAGCGCTCGGCCCTGCACCGCGGGGGTGAACAGGTCGGCGCCGATGAGCCAGCTGGCCTGATCGGCCGTCTGTCCGAGCAGGTGCTGCTCGGTGAGGGCGCCGAACACGTCGGCGATCGACTCGTTCAGCGCGCCGGGCTGGCCCTGGTACTCCAGGCCGGAGGCGGTCTGGATGACCCCGTGCCCGAGCTCGTGGCCGATCACCGAGACCGAGCCGGTGAAGCCCTGGAACACCTCTCCGTCTCCGTCGCCGAAGACCATGCGGGCGCCGTCCCAGAAGGCGTTGTCGTACTTCTGCCCGTAGTGCACGGTGGCGTTCAGGGGTGCGCCGGCACCGTCGAGCGAGTTGCGCTCGAACGCCTCGAGCAGCATGTCGAACGTGGCGCCCAGGCCGTCGAAAGCCTGGTTCACGGACTCATCGGCGACGGGCGCATCATCCTCTTTGCGCACGACCGTGCCGGGCAGGGTCTCGGTGCCCTTGGCATCCGAGATCGTGCGATCGGGGGCGGCGGTCACCTCGGCGACAAGCGCGCCGGACTCGTCGATCGAGAGCTCCAGCCGCGAGCGGAACGGCGGACGCCCGGCGATGAGCGTCTGCCGCGCGGCATCCGCCGCGGTGGAATACCGCTCCGACTGCGCGAGCCTGGCCAGCAGGTAGGCCGGCACGATGCTGTGGTGGATGGGGGTAGGGAACGTCTTC
>JAITUD010000132.1 GCA_031286555.1 Microbacterium sp.
CGCGCGACGCGCAGCGAGAAGTCGTCGTAGACGCCGCGGTCCATGTCCGCGAGCTGCACGTCGAAGGTGTGCATGGTCGAGCCGATTGCCATGCCTCGAGCCTACGGGCGATCAGAACATCATCTCCGCCGCGGCCGGGACCGCCGCGGCGACCGGCGCTGCGGTGCGCTCCCGCATGATGCCCCGCATCCGGTCGTCGTCCTCGGCCTCGGCGTACAGTCCGTGCGACCGGATGAGCGGCCGCATCCGCCGGGCGAGCCACTTCTTGTAGTCCTTCGGCGCCTCGGCGGCGGCGCCCGGATACAGCGCGCGGTACGACGAGACCAGATCCGGCCGATACTGCTCCAGCCACTGGAAGAACCACGGCTTCACGCCGGCGCGCAGGTGCAGCACGCCGTAGACGACGTGGTCGGCGCCGGCATCCCTGATGCGGGAGAGCGCGGTGTCGATGTGTGCCACGGAGTCGGTCAGGTGCGGCAGCACCGGCATGAGGAAGACGCCGACGCGGAATCCGGCATCCGTCAGGGCCCGCACCGTCTCGAGTCGCGCGTGCGTCGACGGCGTGCCGGGTTCGATCGCATGCTGCAGCTCGTCGTCGTACATCGCGATCGACATCTGCACATCGACCGTCACGCGCTTCGCGGCCTCGACGAGCACCGGGATGTCGCGCCGCACCAGCGTGCCCTTGGTGAGCAGCGAGAACGGCGTGCCCGATTCGGCCAGGGCCCGGATGATGCCTGGCATGAGCCGGTACCGGCCCTCGGCGCGTTGATAGGGGTCGGTGTTGGTGCCCAGCGCGACGGTCTCGTGCTTCCAGGACCCGCGCCGCAGCTCCCGCTCGAGCACCTCCACGACGTTCGTCTTCACCACGATCTGCGAGTCGAAGTCGTGCCCGGCATCCAGGTCGAGGTACTCGTGCGTCCCCCGGGCGAAGCAGTACACACACGCATGCGAGCATCCCCGATAGGGATTCACCGTCCAGCTGAACGGCATGCGCGAAGCGCCGGGCACCCGGTTCAGCGCCGACTTGGACAGCACCTCGTGGAACGTCATGCCGGCGAATTCGGGCGTGGTCACCGACCGCACGATGCCGGTGCGGTTCTCCATCCCGGGGAGGGCGTCGCCGTCCGCCTCATCGATCGTCTGTCCCTGCCACCGCATGCGTTCATTCGAACAAAACAACGACTTGAAGTCAAGATGGATTCGGGTTTTCGTTCGAATACGGGAGTGTTCGCCCGGCGTGCGTCAGAATTGACCCCATGAGCGTCATGCAGCCCCGGCATGCCGCGTCGCCCCCTCGAGCCGCGGTCTACGCCCTGCCCATCGGCCTGCTGGTGACGGCGCTGGCCTCGCTGTGGGCGCTGGCCGCACCGGGCGGCATCCCCGGCCCCGCCGAAGCCGCAGCCCTGGTGCCACCCGCAGCCGCCTCCGTGCAGGAGCTGCCGGCCATCGAGATCGAGTCCGCGCCGGTCGTCGACGCCTGCGCCGACCCGGCCGTGTCCGCGGCACTGGCCGCAGGGAACGACTCCGCCGTGATCGCCTCCTTCGGCGGAGCGGAGTCCTTCCGCGCCTCCGTCGTCGCGGGTGCGGCCCCCTGCATCGCTCTTGACGATCCCACTCACGTGTGGGTCGTGGTGAACAAGGTGCGGCGCCTGAGCCCCGAGAATTACGCCCCGGCATCCGTCGCGAGCAGCGGGCTGACGGCGACGTCGCGCTCCGGCGCGGCGCGGCGCGACGTCGCCTCCGCTCTCGCGGAGCTCGCGTCGTCGGCGGCGGATGCCGGTGCCGGGCGCATCGGCGTGAACAACGCATACCGGTCCTACACCGTGCAGGTTCGCACCTACGGGCAGCACGTGCGGGATCAGGGCACGGCGAGCGCGGACACGGTGTCAGCGCGACCAGGGCACAGCGAGCATCAGACCGGGCTCGCGGCCGACATCATCGCCTGCGCGCGCAGCTGCACCGACATCCACTCCTTCGCCGGCACTCCGCAGAGCGACTGGGTCGCGCAGCACGCCTGGGAGCACGGGTTCATCGTGCGCTACGAGGACGGGCACACGGCGACGACCGGTTACGTCGCCGAGCCGTGGCATGTGCGGTACATCGGCAAGGAGCTCGCCGAGGCCTATCACGCCGGGGGATTCCACACCCTCGAGGAGTTCTTCGGCCTCCCCGCCGCGCCCGACTACGTCGGCTGACCGACCGCGCTCCGTGTCGCGGCATCCGTCCTGGCGGCGGCCCGGCGCAGCATAGCCGCGCCGGCCAGTCCCAGCAGCAGGAACGCCGACGCGATGATCAGCGCCCATCGCACGCCGTCCGTGAATCCTGCGGACAGCGCGGCCACGGCGTCCGCCGTGTGCGTGCCGAGCGGACTCGACGCGCCCTGCGCGCGCAGCTGCGCGATGCTGGTGCCGGCCGAATTCCGCGCGGCCGATGTCAGCTGATCGGCGGCGCTGCCGGTGAGTCCCGCGGCGGTCAGCGCGGACGGCAGGGTGAGCGCCAGCGAGATCGACAGCGCCGTGCCGGCGAACGCCGTGCCCAGCGCCGAGCCGATCTGCCGCACGGTGCTCTGCGTCGCGGAGCCCTGCCCCGACACGTCGACCGGGACGTCGCGCAGCACGGTTCCGGTCAGCTGAGCGGATGCCAGGCCGAGGCCGAGCCCGTACACGACCAGCGGCAGCGCGATCACCCATCCCGCCGTGTCAGGGCGCATGATCAGCACCAGCACGAGCACGCCGAGAACCTCGAGCCCCAGGCCGATCAGCACCACGCCCGGTGCACCGAAGCGCGCCGCCAGATGCCGGGCCGCAGCTCCGGACGCGAACGCCCCGACGGCCATGCCGGCCAGCACGAGCCCGGCGCCCATGACATCCATCGCCAGCGCGTTCATCAGATACAGCGGCAGCACGAAGATGATCGCGAACTCCCCGACCGCGACCATCGCCGCGGTCAGATTGCCCCACGAGAACGTCGGCAGTGTGAACAGCTTCAGATCCAGCAGTGCCGCACGCCGCACCTTCTCGCGATGCCTCTCCCAGCGCACGAACAGCAGCAGCGCGACCACGGCGAGCGCGAGCGCGACCGGGACCGGCGAGAGCGGAGCATCCGCCGGCCACGTCCAG
>JAITUD010000147.1 GCA_031286555.1 Microbacterium sp.
TTCAACCCGAGCTTCGCGCAGATGCCCGGCGGCAACCCCTACCCAGCGCTGCTCGCCGACGGCGAGACCCGTCGCATCCGCACCCTCCTGCACGCCGCGCACCACGACAGCGGCTGGACCGACCGCGAGAACAACTGGTTCGCCGAGTCGCTCGAGACCGCCGCCGCCCTGGCCCGCTCGGGCCACGACCTGCGCCTGGTCGTCGTCGACGGCGGGCACAGCCCGAACCACGGCGGCGTCCTGCTGCCGGACGCGCTGCGCTGGCTCTGGCGCTGATCGGGGATCAGACCCTGCGGGCCTCGATCAGGTGCCGCGAGGAATGGTCGACGAACGGACCGTCTCGCAGGATCTGCTCGTGCAGGTCGCGCAGGCGATCCCGGTACCTGTCGACGCTGAAGCCGGGCACCCACCAGACCAGCTTGCGCAGCAGGTACACGGCCGCGCCGATGTCGTCGATCTCGATCCGCAGTCGCGCGGTGCGCAGGTCGACGATCTCCAGCCCGGCGGCGCGCGCGGCATCCGCCTCCGCCTCGGGATCACGGCCGCGCCGCTGCTCGGGGAGCGGCCCGAGGAAGAACTCGATGAGCTCGAATCCGCTCGCGGGACCGACGTGCTGAGCGAAGTAGGTTCCGCCCGGTGCGAGAACGCGCGCGATCTCCGGCCAGTCCGGCGAGACCGGATGCCGGCTGGTGACGAGGTCGAAGCCGTCGTCCGCGAACGGCAGCGGTCCGCCGGGCGTGGTCCGCACGACGGCCACCCCGCGGGGGTGCAGTCGCGCGGTGGCCTCCGCGGCATTCGGCGGCCAGGCCTCCGTGGCGACCGCGACCGGCGGGAACAGCGGGGCCTCGGCGAGCACCTCTCCCCCTCCGGTGTCGAGGTCGAGCGCGGCGCGTGCTGCTGCCCAGCGCTCCGCGAGCAGCCCGGCGTATCCCCACGGCGGACGTTCCTCGGTGGCTCGGCCGTCGAGCCAGTCGAAGCCCCAACCTGTGACGTCGGCTGCTTCGGCGTCTGCGATGAGTTCGTCAAAGGTGTCGACCATCTCTCGATCCTCGCATGCTCCGTTATCGTGACAGGATGCCGGTCTCGCCCTATATCGCCTCGCTCCGCGCCCACGTGGGTCACGATCTGCTGCTGATCCCTGCGGTCACTGCGGTGATCCGCGACGGCGACCGGTTCCTGCTCGCCCGTCACTCGGATACCGGGCTGTGGGGCCTTGTCGGCGGCAGCATCGAGCCGGGCGAGCAGCCCGCAGACGCCGTGGTTCGCGAGGTCCTCGAGGAGATCGGCACCGGCATCCGGGTGCTCGGAATCGTCGGCGCCTACGGCGGCGAGGACCTCGTCGTCGAGTATCCGAACGGCGACCGCGTCGCCTACGTGACCACCGTCTACTCCTGCGAGCTCACTGGCGAACCGCGTCCCGACCTCGACGAGATCCTCGAGGTCGCCTGGTTCTCACGGGATGAGGTCGCCGCGCTCGAGCTTCAGCCCTATGTCGAGCAGGTGCTGGCCGACGCCTGACGCGCTGCTAGGGTCGGGGGCATGCAATGCCGGTGAGTCGCCTCCGATCCCCACCTTCGGGCGCCGTTCTGCGCGCCCGGGCCTCCTCGACAGGAAAGACTCACCATGCAGCATCCTCTTGCGGGCCGCACGGCCCTCGTCACCGGCGTTTCGCGCCGCGCCGGCATCGGCTACGCGACCGCCACGGCTCTCGCCGCGCTCGGCGCGAACGTGTTCCTCCATCACTACCGTCCGCACGACCTCGACCAGCCCTGGGGCGGCGATGACCTCGACGCCGTGCGCGCCGGACTCGTCGACGCGCTGATCCCGGGCGCCGTCTCCGGCGACCGGCACGCCGACCTGCGCGACCCGACGTCGATCGAGCCGCTGCTGGATGCGGCGTCCGCTCTGACCGGCTCGCTCGACATCCTGATCTGCAACCAGGCGATGAGCGGCGGCGACGGCGGCATCCTCGACATGACCGCCGACCGCCTCGACGCGCACTGGCAGACCAACGCCCGCGCGACGATGCTGCTGACCGCCGGCTTCGCACGTCGGAAGGCGGGGACGGGTGCCGCGGAGCAGCGCCCCGGCGACCGGGCGGGCTCCGGCCCGTTCGAGAAGCCCACCGGGCACGTCGTCTGGATGACGTCGGGTCAGGGCGACGGGCCGATGCGCGGTGAGGTCGCCTACGCCACGAGCAAGGCGGCGCTGGCCGGCGTCACGAAGACGGTCGCCGCCGAGCTGCTCGACCACGGCATCGTGCTGAACACGGTCAATCCCGGCCCAGTCGACACCGGGTACCTCGACCCCGCGACCACCGACCGCGACCTGAGCTGGCTGCCGGAGTTCCTCGAGAAGACGCCGTTCGGGCGGTTCGGCCGACCCGACGATCCGGCGCGGCTGATCGGCTGGCTGTGCACGGATGCCGGGTCATGGGTCGTCGGCCAGGTGCTCACGACGGACGGCGGCTTCGCGCTGCGTTGATGCAACGTGCTCAGGGAGCGGTCGTGAACCACGCCCTGAGCGTCTCCACGATGGTCTCGGACACCGCGTCCGGAGCATCCGCCATGGCGACGTGGCCGGCGCCGGGGATCGTGTGCAGCGGCACGCCCTCGGCGTCGGCCCATGCCTGCATCGCCGTGCGGATGTTGCCGGTGCGGTCCTCCTCGCCGACGATGAGCGCCAGCGGCACCGGCGTGCGATAGGCGGCATCGGGCGCGACGAAGGAGGCGGTCGCGCGCCACACGTCGAGGAACACGGGCTTCGGCATCCGGGCGAAGGTCTCGCGGACGGACTCGACCGCCTCGGGTGTGACGGCCGAGGCATCCGCCATCAGCGCCGGCAGCCTCGAGGCCGGGATGAGCCGGAGCATCGGCGCGGCCATCCGCAGTCCGAGCCGCTCGCCGCGGCTCAGCGGACCGGTGCTCCAGGTGGTGCCGACGGCGATCAGGCCACCGATCCGCTCGGGGTGCGCGCGGACGTACGCCTGCGAGAGGTTGCCGCCCAGGGAGTGCCCCACGAGGACGGGCTGCTCGAGCCGCAGCTCGTCGAGCAGGGCGCCGAGGTCGGCCAGCGCGTCCTCCGCAGTGAAACGGGTGCCTGCGGCGAGCGCCGATCCGCCGTGCCCGCGAAGATCCCAGCGGATGCCGCGGTACCCGACGTCCTGCACGGCCTGGGCCTGCTCGGCGAAGGACTCGCCGTCCATGCCCGCGCCGTGCGTGAACACGACGGGTCGGCCGGTGCCGCCCCCGTCGACGTAGTGGATGGTCGCCGTGCCGCGCTGGAGGATGCCCGTCATGCCTCGAGCCTAGGAGACCCGGTCAGGACGCCTCGGCCTTGACGGGCTCGGGGAACAGCGCGGTGAACAGGTTGCCGACCCACTCGATGAGCTCGATGTCCTCGGGCATCGGCACGAGCAGGGCTTCTCCCCCGGCGACGAACTTCGCCTTCGGGTAGAGCCGCTGCAGCCGCACCTTCATCGAATCGGGCAGGTTCGCCGGCGCGATCCGCAGGTTCGAGCCCATCGCCACGACGTCCGAGAGCCCGGCGCGTGCGGCGCGGCGGCGCAGCCGAGCCACGGCGACCAGCCCGCCGACCTCGTCGGGCAGCGCGCCGTACCGGTCGGTGAGCTCCTCGACCACGAGGTCGATCGCGTCGTCGGCAGCGGTCGCCCCCGCCGCGGCGGACAGCTTCTGGTACGCCTCAAGGCGCAGCCGCTCGCTGTCGATGTAGTGCTCCGGGATCCGGGCGTCCACCGGCAACTCGAGCCGCAGCTCGACATCCGACGAGGTGTCCTCGCCGCGGAACGTCGCCACGGCCTCGCCGACCATGCGCAGGTACAGGTCGAAACCGACGCCGGCGATGTGCCCGGCCTGCTCGGCACCGAGCATGTTGCCCGCGCCGCGCAGCTCGAGGTCCTTCAGCGCCACCTGCATGCCCGAGCCGAGGTCGTTGTTCACGGCGATGGTCTGCAGCCGGTCGGCGGCGGTCTCGCTGAGCGGCTTCAGGTCGTCGTAGAGGAAGTAGGCGTACGCCCGCTCGCGCCCGCGGCCGACGCGCCCTCGGAGCTGGTGCAGCTGCGAGAGCCCGTACTTGTCTGCTCGGTCGATGATGATGGTGTTCGCGTTGGAGATGTCCAGGCCGGTCTCGATGATCGTCGTCGAGACGAGCACGTCGTACTTGCGCGCCCAGAAGTCGTCGACGACCTGTTCCAGCTGGTGCTCGGCCATCCGGCCGTGGGCGACGGCGATGCGCGCCTCCGGCACGAGTTCGGCGAGCTCGGATGCCACGCGCTGGATCGACTGCACCCGGTTGTGCACGAAGAACACCTGGCCCTCGCGCAGGATCTCGCGGCGGATCGCCGCGGCGATCTGCTTGTCGCTGCGCGCTCCGACGAACGAGAGGATCGGATGCCGGTCCTCGGGCGGCGTCTGCAGCGTGGACATCTCGCGGATGCCGGTGACCGCCATCTCGAGTGTGCGCGGGATGGGCGTGGCGCTCATCGCGAGGATGTCGACGTTGGTCTTGAGCTTCTTCAGGGCGTCCTTGTGCTCGACGCCGAAGCGCTGCTCCTCATCGATGATCAGCAGACCGAGATCCTTGAACAGCACCTGGTCGGTGAGGATGCGGTGCGTGCCGATGACCATGTCGACGGTGCCGTCGACCAGGCCCGCAAGCGTGAGCCGCGCCTCCTTGTCGGTCTGGAAGCGCGACAGCGGCCGCACCTTCACCGGGAAGCCGGCGAAGCGCTCGGTGAACGTCTCGAGGTGCTGCTTGACCAGCAGGGTGGTCGGCACGAGCATCGCGACCTGCTTGCCGTCCTGGATGGCCTTGAACGCGGCGCGCACGGCGACCTCGGTCTTGCCGAAGCCGACATCGCCGGACAGCAGGCGGTCCATCGGGATGGGCCGCTCCATGTCGGCCTTGATCTCGTCGATCGTCTGCAGCTGGTCGTGGGTCTCGGCGAACGGGAACGCCTCCTCCAGCTCGCGCTGCCACGGGGTGTCCGGGCCGAAGGCATGGCCCTTGGCGCTCATCCGCGCCGAATACAGCTTGACGAGCTCGACGGCGATGTCGCGCACGGCCCGACGGGCCTTGCCCTTCGCCGCCGCCCAGTCGCTGCCGCCCATCTTGGACAGCACCGGTGCCTCGCCGCCGACGTACTTCGAGAGCAGGTCGAGCTGGTCGGTGGGCACGAAGAGCTTGTCACCCGGGTAGCCGCGCTTGGACGGCGCGTACTCCAGCACGAGGTACTCGCGGGTGGTCTTGACGGCGTTGCGTCCGCCCGAGGACACCTCGCGCTTGGTCATCTCGACGAACTTGGCGATGCCGTGGGTGTTGTGCACGACGTAGTCGCCCTGCTTGAGCTGCAGCGGGTCGACGACGTTCTTCCGCCGCGAGGCGAGCTTCTTGACGACGCGCTGATCGCCGCCGATGGTGCGCCCGTAGAACTCGCTGTCGGTGAGCACCGCGAGCCGGGCCTCCGGAACCTGGAAGCCGGACTCGACGGCGCCGGTGACCAGGGTCGCGACGCCGGCATCCGGGCTGGATGCGAGATCCTCCATGATGCGGGCGGCGATGCCGCGGTCGCCCAGCACGTCGAGCGCCCGCTCGATGAGCCCTTGGCCGGAGGCGATGACGACCACGCGCCATCCGTCCTGCAGCCGCGCCTGCACGAACGAGATCGCGCCGTCCACGTTGCCGTGGAACGACGGGATGACCGAGGAGTCGAGGTTCGCGGCATCCGCGTCGTCGGTGGCGAACGCGCTCAGCCGCCACCACACGCCGTCGCGGTCGCGCACCACGTCGCGCAGCTGCGC
>JAITUD010000156.1 GCA_031286555.1 Microbacterium sp.
ACCAATGAGGCCTTCGAGTCCGGCGTCGCAGGCATGTACGTCACCGGCCCGTACATGATGCCGCGCTTCGACGAGGTGCTCGGCAAGGACAAGTACGAGGTCGTCACCATGCCGACCGGCCCGAAGGACCAGTCGGTCCTCGCCGAGGGCGGCACCGTCTACCTGATGGCGGGTTCCGAGAACGTCAAGGGCCAGTCGGCCTTCGCGGACTGGTACGTCAGCCCCGAGGCGCAGACCGAGGGCATGAAGGGCACGGACGCGTTCGTCATCCAGCTGCCGGTCAACGAGAAGGTCGACATCACCGATGCGCGCGACGACCCGCGCTGGCAGACCTTCGCCGACGCCTACCAGAAGAGCGGCACCTACGCCCCGACGATCCCCAGCTGGACCCCGGTGCGCCAGATGACGGCCGACACCATCAACGCACTGCTCGCCGACTGCTCGCTCGACCTCGACGACGAGCTCGCCAAGCTCGACGCCAAGCTGGCGGACGAGCTCAAGACGCAGGGGATCCTCAAGCAGTGACACTCCACACCGCCGACGCCGCTCCTGTGGCCGACGCATCCCGTCCGGTGGCGGAGACCCGCGTGTCTCCGCCGCCGGCCAGGCGGCGCCGTCATCGTGTACAGGGTTCCTGGTGGATCCCCTGGGCATTCCTGATGCCTGCGCTGCTGCTGTTCCTGGTCTTCCGCTACATCCCGATGATCCAGGCCGTCTCGATGTCGGTCGAGAACGTGCGCCCGTACTTGGGCAACGAGTTCGTCGGGATGCAGAACTACCAGACGATCCTCTCCTCGGCCGACTTCCGCGACGCGGCGATCAACACCGTCGTCCTCGCGATCGGCCAGACGGCGGGATGCCTGCTGCTCGGCTTCGTCCTCGCCCTGCTTCTGGAGGGGCAGACCCGCAAGCTCTCCTTCATCCGCTCCGCGGCGTTCCTGCCGGTCGTGGTGCCGATGGCCGTCGTCGCCGAGCTGTGGCGGATCATGTACTACCCCGCCGCGGACGGCTTCCTGAACTCGATCCTGGTGGTCTTCGGCCTCGGGCCGAGCGAGTTCATCAACAGCCCCGACACCGCGATGGGCTCCATCATGCTGATGGGCATCTGGCGCGGCGCGCCCTACGACATGATGATCATCCTGGCGGGCCTGGCCGGCATCGACCGCGGGCTCTACGAGGCCGCGACGGTCGACGGCGCCAACCGCTGGCAGCGCATCGTGCACGTCACCCTGCCCGGACTGCGCCCGGTGTTCACCATCCTCTTCATCCTCGCCGCCGTGCGCGGCTTCCGGGTGTTCACCGAGGTGTTCCTGATGACCAACGGCGGGCCGAACGGCGCCACCGAGGTGATCATGACCCTGCTCTACAAGCTCGGCCTGGAACAGGGCAAGCTCGGCGTCGGCTCGGCCGGCGCGGTGCTGCTGTTCCTGGCGACCCTGATACTCACCCTGGTCGTGCAGATCCTGACCCGGAGGAAGAAGGACGCATGAGCGTCGGAACAGACACCGCCCTCGGCCTGACCGAGAGCCGCAGCTTCGCCGGCATCGCGGTCAAGGTCTTCCTGTACGCCCTCGTCGTCGTGCTGTTCGCCGGCCCGCTGATCGCCCTGCTCGTGGGCGCGTTCAGTCAGGTCTCCGACCCGACCGAGCTCAGCGTGATCCCCAACCGTCCGACGCTGGACAACTTCGGCGTCGCGTTCGACTACGGCGTGCTCGGCTACCTGGCGAACTCGTTCTTCGTGGTCGGCTTCGGCCTGCTGCTGCAGGTGATCGTGTCGGTGCTGGCCGGCTACGCCCTCGCCCGCAAGCGCTTCCGCTTCTCGGCCCTGGTCATGGTGGCGATCCTCGCGACCATGATGCTGCCCGAGGAGATCCTGGCGCTGCCGCTGTCGATCCTGCTGTCCGACATCCCGCTGCTGCACATCAACCTGATGGGCACGCTGGCCGGAATGATCGTGCCGCTGGGCGCGTGGGCGTTCTCGATCCTGGTGATGACCGAGTTCATGAAGGACGTCCCGCTCGAGCTCGAGGAGGCCGCCCGCATCGACGGCGCGAGCGAGCTGCGCGTGTTCGCGCAGATCATCGTGCCGCTGTGCAAGCCGGCCCTCGGCGTGATCGGGGTGTTCGGGTTCACCATGATCTGGGACCAGTACCTGCTGCCGCTGCTGGTCTCGCAGAGCAGTGACACGTACACGCTGCCGCTCGCGCTGCGCACGCTGCGCATCGACCCCGCGGTCACGCCCGGCGTGATCATGGCCGCGTCGCTGCTGGCGCTGCTGCCGTCCGTCGTCGTGTTCCTGCTGTTCCAGCGCTCGTTCGCGCGCGGCCTGACCTCGGGTGCGCTGAAGGGCTGACGCGGCGATGACGATCGAGAGCATCCCGGGGGTCTTCGGCCTCCGGGACATCGGAGGCATGCCCGCGGCCGGCGGGCGCACCCGCCGCGGGCGGCTGTTCCGCTCCGGCGAGCTGTCCGGTGTGGACGACGAAGGCGCCAGGATGCTGCGCGCCGGCGTCCGGCGGATCGTCGATCTGCGCTCCGACGACGAGGTCGCATCTGCTGCGACGGCTGTACCCGGCGTCGAGATCGTGCGCGTTCCGCTGTTCCTCGGCTCGCCCGCCTCGTTCTTCTTCGAGGACCTCACCCTGGGCGAGGTCTACGAGCGGATGCTGGTCGAGTCCGCGGCATCCCTCGTGACGGCCGTGCGGATGATCGCGCGGGGCGAGCCGACGCTGGTGCACTGCACGGCGGGCAAGGATCGCACCGGCCTCACGATCGCGCTGGCCCTGTCGGCGGTCGGCACCGATCGCGGCGCCGTGGTCGCCGACTACGCCCTGACCGGCGAGCTCATCTCGCACGAGCGCCGATCGGCCGAGGTCGTGCGGCTGCGCGCGAAGTACCCGGATTCCCGCAACGCGGCGTCCCTCGTCACCGAGTCGCCGGCGCCGGTGATGCGGGAGACCCTCACCGGCATCGAGGAGCGATGGGGCGGAGCGGCCGACTACCTCCGCACCCACGGCCTGACCGCTGACGAGCTCGCCGCGCTGCGGCGCGCGCTCGTGGAACCGGGAGCGCCCGGCATCCCCGCATCCGATCCCGAAGGAGCATCCCTGTGACGACCGCCGATCTGCACTGGTTCACCGAGGCGCGCCTCGGCATGTTCGTGCACTGGGGGCTGTACTCGCTCGCCGCCCGGCACGAGTGGGTGAAGAACCGCGAGCGCATGACGGATGCCGAGTACGAGCGCTACCGGGAGCACTTCGACCCCGACCGTTACGACCCGCGGGCCTGGGCGCGCACCGCCCGAGAGGCGGGCGCGGGGTACGTCGTGCTCACCGCCAAGCACCACGACGGGTTCTGCCTGTGGGACTCGGAGCTCACCGACTACACCGTGATGAACACGCCCTACGGGCGCGACGTCGTCGCCGAGTTCGTCGAGGCGTGCCGCGCCGAGGGGCTCCGCGTCGGCCTGTACTACTCGCTGATCGACTGGCATCACGAGGGCTTCCCCGTCGACGGCACGCATCCGCGGCGCGACGACGACGAGTTCAAGGCGTCCACGGCCGACCGCGACATCCGGGACTACCAGCCGTACCTGCACGGTCAGGTGCGTGAGCTGCTGACCCGGTACGGACGGATCGACTATCTGTTCTTCGATTTCTCGTACACGCACCGGCCCGACTACTGGGGCGGCAAGGGCGCCGAGGACTGGGCGGCCGACGAGCTGATGGCGCTGATCCGCGAGTTGCAGCCCGAGGTGATCGTGAACGACCGGCTCGGCATCCCCGGCGACATCGTCACGCCCGAGCAGTACCAGCCGCTGGAGCCGATGCGGCGCGACGGCGTTCCCGTGCCCTGGGAGGCGTGCCAGACGCTGAACGGCAGCTGGGGCTACGACCGCGACAACCTGGATCGGAAGAGCACGGATGCGCTGATCCGGCTGCTCATCGACGGGGTGTCCAAGGACGGCAACCTGCTGCTGAACGTCGGGCCGGACGGGCGCGGCCGGCTCGATGAGACGGCTCGCGAGACCTTCGCCGGCTTCGCGGAGTGGATGGACGCGCACGCGCGCTCGATCCA
>JAITUD010000174.1 GCA_031286555.1 Microbacterium sp.
CCGACGGCGCGCTGCTTCAGGTCGGGGGTGGCGGTCTTGTTGGCCGAGAACCAGTCCACCATCGACTGCAGGTCGACCTTGCCGGTGTCCTTCTTGTTCACTCCCTTGGCGAGGGTGAAGAAGTTGTCACCGCCGGCGGCGAGGAACGAGTTCGCCGCCACCAGGTAGGACTTCGCCGGGTCGATCACGGTGCCGTTGAGCGTCATCGAGGTGATGCGCTCGCCGACCGCCGCCGCCGGGTCATAGGTGTACTCGAAGCCCTGCGAGACGCCCAGCTTCAGGAACGGACGGCTCGCGCCGGCCGGCTGCCACTGCTCCTCCAGCACGCTCTTCAGCTGCGCGCCGGTGAGCTCGAGCGTCACCAGGGTGTTGGCGAACGGCTGCACCGTCGCCGCCTCGCGGTACGTCAGGTTGCCGTCGGGGTCGGTCGCCCCGCTGGACGCGTACGTGAGGTTGGTGCGGATGCCGCCCGGGTTCATCAGCGCGATCTCGGCACCGGTGGACCACTGCTGCACGTCGGCGACGAAGTTGCCGATCGTCGACTCGCCACCGCGGTTCTCGGTCTTGCCGTCGCTCTGGCGAGCCCGGTTGAAGTCCGCCGTGATGTCACCGACCTTCTCGGCGCCGAGCACGTCGGCCTCCTTCTTGGCGGCGTCGACGATCGACTGCACCTCGGGCACGGCCGGGTACAGCGGCTTGCCCGCTTCGGTGAGCGGCTTGATCTCGTTCGAGATCGAGAGCAGCTCGTGGCTCTTCGGGTCGACCTTCAGGTTCATCAGACCGAAGTTCTCGCCGTACTGCCCCGCCGAGACGACCGGACGGCCGTCGATGACGTGGTTGTAGGCCAGGTGCGTGTGCGCCGAGACGATCGCGTCGACGTTCTTGTCCACGCCGTAGACGATCTTGCCCAGCGCCGAGTCGGGCGTGATGCTCGACACGTCGGTGGTCGTCGCACCCTCGTGCACGAGCAGGATGACGACGTCGGCCTCACCGTTGGCGGGGTCGCCGTCGGTGAGCGCGTCGGCGGCCTTGTTCACGGATGCCGCGATGTCGCGCACGTCGAGATCCTTGATGCCCTCGGGCGAGACGAGCGAGTCGAGCTCCTCGGTCACCGCGCCGACGAAGCCGACCTTGACGCCGTCGACGTCCTTGACCCAGCTCGGTGCCAGTGCGGTCGTGTCGGTGCCCTTCAGGAACACGTTGGAGTTGATGTACTCCCAGTCCGCCCGCTGCTGGATGCGATCACGCAGATCCTCCCAGCCCTGGTCGAACTCGTGGTTGCCCGTCGCGCTCACATCCAGGCCGGCGGCGTTCAGCGCGTCGATCGTGGGGTTGTCGTCCAGGATGAACGAGGTGAAGGTCGAGGCGCCCACCAGGTCGCCCGCAGCGGCGAACACCGTGTTCGGGTTCGCGTCGCGCACCTGCTTGATCGCACCGGCGAGGACGGCTGCGCCGCCCGCCGCGCCGTCAGCCTCGATGCGACCGTGGAAGTCGTTGATCGTGGCGATGTCGATGCTGATCGGGGGCTGCGTGGCGGACACGCCCACGACGATCGGGTCGTGGTCGCTGGAGCGGTACGGGGTTCCCGACTCGGTGGCGCCGAACGCGTAGCCGCGGTCGCTCCACTCCGGCGAGTTGATGCCCCAGACGCCCGCGCCGGTGACGGATGCCGCCACCGAGGGCGAGGCGATCACGTGGTCGAGCGAGCCGAGCTCACCGTCGAACGAGTAGGTGTACTGGCCGTCGGTCTCGTCGGCCACCAGGTCGGACCAGCCGGCCGAGGTGAACACGTCGATCGGGTCCTCTTCGCTGTACGCGTTGAAGTCGCCCACCAGGAACACGTCGTCGCTGCCGGAGGTCTTCTGCACGTCACCGGCGAGCGCGAGCACGGACTTCGCCTGCTTCACCCGATCGGCGTTGAAGAAGCCCTGTCCGTCGGCCGGCTCGGTGCCGGTTCCGGACTTCGACTTGAGATGGTTCGCGATCACGCTGAACGTGCGGCCGTCAGCCTCGAAGGTCTGCGCGATCGGCTCACGGGCGTTCCCCCAGATCGTCTCGTCGGAGACGGTCGCCGCGTCGCCGACCGTCTTCACGGAGGCCTTGCGGTAGATGATCGCGCTGGTGATGTAGTCGGTCGTCGCCGCGTTCTGCAGCGCGGCCGGCGTGGGAACGTAGCCCCACACGTCGGAGCCCGCGGCGGCGTTCAGGCCGGAGACCAGATCCTTCAGCGCGGTGTCGACGGGGTTGCCCAGCTTGACCGAGTTCTCGATCTCCATGAGCGTGACGACGTCGGCATCCAGTCCGTTGATCGCCGCGACGATCTTCGACTTCTGGATCGCGAACTGCGCAGCATCCTTCGCGCCGCGCGCGTTGGAGTTCTCGCTGCTCAGCGTCGTGAAGTAGTTGTACACGTTGAACGAGGCGACCTTGAAGTCGCCGCCGACGGCCGGCGGGGCCGTCGTGCGCGGGTTCTCCTCGTTGAACGTGACCTTGTACGACGCGTCGCTGGAGTCGTCGATGGGCACGACCGGCTGCAGGCGCCAGTCGTCGAAGCCGTACTGCAGCACGTAGCCGTGCTCGGAGAAGTTCACCGTGTCGCCGTTGCGCACGACGGTGCCCTTCGTGAAGTACGGCTGATCGCCGGGGTGCGCTGCGTTGGTGACCTGGGTCGACCAGCCGTCGTCGAGCAGGATGCGGCTGGCACGATTCGCCGCGGCGATCGCGTCGGCGTCGGCACCGGGACGCTTGACCTCGGTGCTCTTCACATTCAGCTCGTTCGGGTTCAGCCACAGCGCGCCGAAGTTGTAGAGCTGGTGGCTGGAGGCCAGCGCGTAACTGCCGGTCGGCGCCACGAGCATGTTCTCGTAGGCCTCGCGCGCGCCGCCGACGACGTCTGCGGGCAGCGGCGTCGCGGCCGGGACGCCGACGCCGGCGGTGATCAGCGAGACGCCGGCCTCGGATGCCGGGTTGATCTGCGTCTGGCCGAAGTACTCGCTGACCGGCCCCGTGACCGAGACGAGGTCGCCGATCTTCACACCCGACGCCCCCAGAGCGTTGAGGTAGACGAACACGCCGTCGGATGCACCGGGCGTGGCATCCGTCGCACCGCCGGAGCCCTGCGTCTGGATGCTGATGCCCTTGTAGCCGCCGGTGCGGTAGTCGCCCGTGACGACGCCCTCTACGGTGACCGTCTTGCCCACCATCGGCGAGGTGTCGGTGGTGCCCTGCACCTCGGCGATCGTCGCCTTCACCGGGTCAGTGCCCGGTTCGGGGTCGGTGCCGGGGTCGGTCTGTCCGCCGGAGTTCTGCGGCGTGATCGTCGCCGAGAGTGAGAAGTCCTTGCTGTTGTCGTCGGTGTCGGCGCCGCCGGTGCGGTTCAGCGACTTGACGTCGGTGTTGCCGGTCGGTGCCTTCGCGACGGCGGTCTCGAAGGTGTTCGAGGTGCCGTAGCCGAGCAGGTCGACGACGTCGCCGCCCACGACCGATCCGGTCGGCAGCGAGACGGCGGTCGTGCCCTTCACCAGGGCGAGCGTGCCGGTCGTGCCGCTGGGGTTCAGGCTGCCGGTGGCGTCAGGCGTCGGCAGCGCACTGCCGTTGGCGCCGTTGCTGCCGCCCTGCACCAGGTAGTACCCCTTCGCGGGGATGGCGCCGGTCAGCGGCACCACGCCGTTGGCCGCACCGGTTCCGGTCGCGGATCGGTACTGCAGCGACATCCCGCTGAGCGAGACGGGGGCCGAGGTCGGGTTGTAGAGCTCGACGAACTTGTTGACGAACGCCGCGCCGGCGCTGCCTCCGGACAGGTAGGCCTCGTTGATGACCACCCCCGTCCCGGTGCTGTCGGCGAAGGCGGGTGTCGCGACGATCGAGCCGAAGCTCAGAGCGACCGCGGCAGTGGTGACGAGCGCGCAGGTGCGCGCCCTTCTGCGCGGGACGGGGACCTTCCGGTTCCCGTCTTCGGGGGCGGACATCATCGGTGCTGTCTCCTCGGGTCGGGCGGCGGATCTCGTGGAGCCGCCGATCGCGTGCGCCGGGCTGCGCACGCACATGATCAGACCCTATGACTCAGCTGGGACATTCCTCAATGCGGTTCGCGATTCGGTCACCGAATCGTCATCTGATGTGCCGTTCAGGAGTCCGCGGACGCGCTCGCACGGTCCTCGAATTCCTCGACCTCGCGCTCCCAGGCGTCCTTCGCGAGCCGGTACCAGAGGTAGAACGCGAAGCCGGCGAAGATCGCCCACTCGATCGCGTAGAAGATGTTCAGCCAGTTCACCGAGGATCGCTCGTCCGGCGCCGGCGACGAGATGTCGGCCAGACCCGAGGGCGCCTCCGTGGATGCCAGATACGGGCGGTACACGTTCAACTGATCGACGTCGTGCCAGCGGCTGAGCAGCGCGGCCGGCGACATCCGGTTCAGGTCGAACGGGTCGGAGGTGACGACCGGTCCCTCATCGGAGATGACGCGTCCGGTCAGCTCCGCCTGTTCCGCTCCGCGCGAGGCCAGTGCGGATGCCGCGGCATCCGCCTTCTCGCGGGTCGGGGCGAACCCGATCGCGACCGCGATCGAGGTGCGCTCGGCGACGCGCAGCTGGCCGGTGACCCAGAAGCCGGCGACGCCGTCGTTGAAGCGGCCGGAGACGACGATGAAGTCCTCCGGCACCCAGGTGCCGCTGGTCGTGACCTTCTGGCCGACCAGCGGCTCGGCGAGGTACTCGCCGGGCTGGACCACGTCTGTGAGCGGCTGCACCTTCTCGGTCATGCCCGGCTCGGGCGGCGCGGTGTCGATCGCGCGCCCGAGCTGCCACTGCCCCAGCCAGGCGAAGACGCCGGCGACGACGAGGCAGAGCGCGAGCATGCCCAGCCAGCGCCCGCGCAGCATCACCTCCCGCAGAGTGGGAGGGAAGTCGTGCGTGAGAGTCATCCGGCCTCGTAGGGCGCCAGCACGACCTCGACCCGCTGGAACTCCTTCAGGTCGGAGTAGCCGGTGGTGGCCATCGACTTGCGCAGCGCACCGATGAGGTTCGCCGTGCCGTCGGCGACCGGAGCCGGGCCGTACAGCACCTCCTCGAGGGTGGCGACGCCGGGGACGGGCACGCGCCGACCGCGGGGCAGCTGCGGGTGATGCGCCGCGGCACCCCAGTGGAAGCCGCGGCCCGGAGCATCCGTGGCGCGCGCGAGGGCGACGCCGAGCATGACCGCGTCGGCGCCCGTCGCAAGAGCCTTGACGATGTCGCCGGAAGTGCCGACGCCGCCATCGGCGATCACGTGCACGTAGCGACCGCCCGACTCGTCGAGGTAGTCGCGGCGCGCGGCGGCGACGTCGGAGACAGCCGTCGCCATCGGGGCGTGGATGCCGAGGGTGGCGCGCGTGGTGGACGCGGCTCCCCCGCCGAACCCGACCAGCACGCCGGCCGCGCCGGTGCGCATCAGGTGCAGGGCCGCGGTGTAGGTGGCGGCGCCTCCGACGATGACGGGCACGTCGAGGTCGTAGATGAACTTCTTCAGGTTCAGCGGCTCGGCGACGCTCGAGACGTGCTCGGCCGACACCGTGGTGCCCCGGATCACGAACAGGTCGACGCCGGCCTCGACGACGGTCTGGTAGAGCTCCTGGGTGCGCTGCGGCGTGAGCGAGCCCGCGACGGTGACGCCCGCCTCACGGATCTCGGCCAGGCGCGACTTGATCAGCTCGGGCTTGATCGGCTCGGAGTACAGCTCCTGCATCCGCGCGGTGGCGCGGTCCTCGGAGAGCCCGGCGATCTCGGCGAGCAGCGGCTCGGGGTTCTCGTACCGGGTCCACAGGCCCTCGAGGTCGAGCACGCCCAGGCCGCCGAGGCGCCCCAGCATGATCGCCGTCTGCGGGCTGACGACCGAGTCCATCGGCGCCCCGATGACGGGGATGTCGAACGAGAACGCGTCGATGGTCCACGCCGTCGAGACGTCCTCCGGGTTCCGCGTGCGTCGCGAGGGAACCACCGCGATGTCGTCGAACGTGTATGCGCGACGAGCGCGCTTGCCTCGGCCGATCTCGAAGTCCATGCTCACCCCTTCAGACTACCCGGGTTGCTCGGAGGTCACCGGGCGCGCGCCACACGACGCTCGTCCCAGACCGGCGCATCCGACTCGTAGACACCGCCGTCCTCGCCGAACACGAGGAACCTGTCGAAGGAGCGCGCGAACCAGCGGTCGTGCGTGACCGCCACGACCGTGCCCTCGAACCGCGCGATCGCGTCTTCCAGAGCCTCGGCCGACTCGAGGTCGAGGTTGTCTGTCGGCTCGTCGAGCAGCAGCAGCGTCGCGCCGGACAGTTCCAGCAGCAGCACCTGGAACCGGGCCTGCTGCCCGCCGGAGAGCTGCGCGAACTCCCGCTGCGCCTGACGCACCAGGCCGTAGCGGTCCAGCGCCGAGCTCGCGGCGTCGCGCGGCATCCCGGTCCTGCGGTCGTCGCCTCGGTGCAGGATCTCGAGCAGGGTGCGGCCGGCGAACTCCGGATGCGCGTGCGTCTGCGCGAACAGCCCGGGCACGACGCGCGCACCGAGCACGGCCGCCCCGGTGTGCGCGACCTCGTCGAGTCTTTCCCCGGCGCCGGTCAGGTGCCCGAGCGTCGGGTCGGGGTCGCTGCCGCCGCGGGCCAGCAGCCGCAGGAAGTGCGACTTGCCCGAGCCGTTCGAGCCCAGCACGGCGACGCGGTCGCCGAACCAGATCTCCGCGTCGAAGGGACGCATCAGACCGGTCAGCTCGAGCCCGGTGCACACGATCGCGCGCTTGCCGGTGCGCGAGCCGCGCAGCCGCATGTCGAACTCCTGCGCGGGCGGACGCTCCTCGGGAGGGCCGGCCTCCTCGAACTTCCGCAGCCGGGTCTGCGCGGCCCGATATCGCGAGGCGAAGCCGTCGTTCGCCTCGGCCTTGACCTTGAGGTTCGCGACCAGGGTCTTCAGCTTCTCGTGCTGCTCGTCCCAGCGCCGGCGCAGCTCGTCGAGCCGGTCCATGCGATCGATGCGGGCCTGGTGATAGGTGCGGAACCCGCCGCCGTGCACCCAGGCCGTCGCGCCTGCGCCGCCGGGCTCGAGCGTGACGATGCGGTCGGCCGCGCGGGCCAGCAGCTCGCGGTCGTGCGAGACCAGCAGCACGGTCTTCGGCGTCTCGCGCAGCCTCTCCTCCAGCCAGCGCTTGCCCGGCACGTCGAGGTAGTTGTCCGGCTCGTCGAGCAGCAGCACGTCGTCGGGTCCGCGCAGCAGCGCCTCCAGGGCGAGCCGCTTCTGCTCCCCGCCGGAGAGCGTGGACAGGTCGCGGAAGCGGGCGCGCTCGAAGGGCACGCCGAGCGCCGCGACGGTGCACTGGTCCCAGACCGTCTCGTGCTCGTATCCACCG
>JAITUD010000186.1 GCA_031286555.1 Microbacterium sp.
CAGACGCAGGGACCGGACCTGTGGCATCCGAACCCTGGCTTCCTGTTCGCCAAGGGGGCCGGTCCGCTGCTCGACATGGGACCGTACTACTTCTCGGCCCTGGTGAGCCTGCTCGGCCCGGTCGCCAGCGTCGCGGCCGTGGGGACGAAGGCGCGCGCGGAGCGCGAGATCCGCACCGGCCCGAACGCCGGCGACACGTTCCCCGTCGAGGTGCCCTCGACGATGCAGATCGTGACCGCCTTTGAACAGGGGGCGGCCGCGCAGAGCGTGCTGAGCTTCGACTCGGCCCTCGAGCGCCACGGAATCGTCGAGATCCACGGCACCGAGGGCAGCATCGTGATCCCCGATCCGAACTTCTTCGCCGGGCGGATCGCCTACGTCAAGCCGCTCGGCGTGCTCCGCGACGGCATGTCGGTCGAGCAGGAGTGGATCGAGATCGAGCATGAGGACCTCGTGATCGGCCGGGGCATGGGCGCTCTCGACATGGCCCGCGCGATCTCAGAGGGCCGCCCGCATGTCGCATCCGGGGAGCTCGGGTTCCACATCCTCGACACGCTGCTCTCCGCCGAGGAGTCGGCGGCGACGGGTCAGACCGTCGTCGTGGGCAGCACCGTCTCTCCGGTGCCTCTGCTGCCGGACGGGTTCGATCCCTTCGCAGCCACGCTGTGACGTCCGCCGCAGACCCGGTCGCGCACCGGGTCTGCGGTCATCGGATCAGTCCGATGCGCCCGATCCCTTCGGCGCGTCGGTGCGCAGCAGGCGGTCCAGGAGCTCGAGCGCGTCCTCATGGTTCACGGCGTCGTCGAGCAGCCACTGGGTCTGCAGTCCGTCGGACGCGGCGATGACCAGCGCGGCCACGAGCACCGGATCCAGGTCGGCACGCAGCCGGCCCGCATCCTGCAGCCCGCGCACCTGGTTCGCGATGTCCTCTCGCAGCCGCGCGAAGCGCGTGGTGATGTACTCCTGCGCGACAGGATGATCATCCTCGAGCGCCGCGGCGGTGAGGGTCGAGTAGAGCTGGACCATGCCGGGGATCCGCCGGTTCTGCTCGGCCGAGCGCCGCATGGCCATCGCAGGGCTGGCATCGATCTCCGGGTGCGGTTCGTCATCGGAGGGACGCTGCGACTCGCGGTAGACCTCCACCAGAAGCTCTTCGAGAGAGCCGAAGTAGTGCGTCAGCGCCGCGTGGGTGACGCCCACCTCCTGAGCGATCGCGCGCAGCGACGTCTTCTGCGACCCGCGTCGGGCGAACACTTCGATCGCCTTGTCCAGGATCTCCTGACGACGGGCGACACCCTTCGCGTAGCGGCCCCTGACCCGTGGCGCGCCCTCGTCGAGGGGTGCCTCGGCGGGGGAATCGGTCATGCCCCGATGATATCCAGCGCCGTCGATGCCAGGATGAACGCATGGGCACCGTTGACGACTACCTCGCAGGGCTCGAGCCGGCGGACCGCGCCGTGATCGCGCACGTCTACGACGTCGCGCGCGCCACCGCGGGGGAGACCGAGCAGGGCACGAGCTACGGGATGCCGGCGCTGCTGCACCGCGGGAAGGCGCTGATCTCGGTCATGCGCACCAGGAAGCACATCGGTCTGTACCCGTTCAGCGGGCGCGTGCCGGAGGTCGTCGCCGAAGCCCTGGACGGGTTCGAGCACGACAAGGGGACCATCCGGTTCCAGCCGGAGCATCCGCTGCCCGACGACTCCATCCGCGCGATCGTGACCGCCCGCATGGCCGAGATCGACGACCCGTCGCTGCGTCGTTCCTGACGACCGCCGCTGAGATCAGCCGGCGAACACCGGCACGATGAGGGCGATGCCCATCGTGACCAGAAGCACGGCGATCGCGGTGTCGAGGATGCGCCAGGCGCGCGGGGTGCGCAGCCAGCGACCGAGGTACCGCGCGCCGTAGCCGAGCGCGAAGAACCAGGTGATGCTGCCGATGATCGCGCCGGTGGCGAACAGCCAGCGCTGGTCGCCGTGCGTGGCGGCGATGCCGCCGATCAGCAGCACGGTGTCGAGATACACGTTCGGGTTCAGCCAGGTGAACGCCAGCGTGGCGAGGATCACCGGCGCGAGCCGGGTGGCGGTCTTCACCCCGCCCGCCGTGGGCGTCGCGTCCGCGGCATCCGCTCCGGTCTCGGCGACCAGCGATTCGCCGCCCGCAGCCCATGCGCGTCGGGCGGCGAAGGTGCCGTACACGATCAGCGAGAGACCGCCCGCCCAGCGGGCGACCACGATCAGCCAGGGGGCCGAGTTCACCAGGTAGCCGAGTCCGGCGGTGCCGGCCAGCACCAGCAGCGCATCGGATGCCGCGCAGATCAGCACGACCGGCAGCACGTGCTCGCGGCGCATGCCCTGGCGCAGCACGAAGACGTTCTGAGCGCCGACGGCGATGATCAGCGAGTACATGAGGCCGAGGCCGGCGAGCAGGGTGAGCACGGTTCAACGCTAAGTGCGTCGGGGCATGAACACCAGCGAAGAGAACTGCATCAGCATTAGCATCGCTTATGTGCAGATCGATGCCCAGCTCGCCGCGACCGTCGCCGCCGTCATCGACGAGGGCAGCTTCGACGCGGCCGCACGGCGGCTGCACCTGACGCCGTCCGCGGTGAGCCAGCGCATCAAGGCACTGGAGCAGCAGCTCGGCCGGGTCGTCGTGGTGCGATCCAAGCCGGTGCGCGCCACCGAGGCGGGGGAGGCGCTGGTGCGGCTGGCCCGGCAGGTGGCGCTGCTCGAGCACGACACGATCACCGCCTTCGGGCTCTCAGCCGACGACGCGGGGGAGACCCGGGTGCGTGTGCCGCTCGCCGTGAACGCGGACTCGATGGCGACCTGGTTCCTCGCGCCGATCGCGCGCATCGCGCGGCAGCACGACATCGACGTGGACCTGCACCGCGACGACCAGAACTACACCGCCCGACTGCTCGAGTCGGGCGAGGTGATGGCCGCTGTCACCTCGGAGAGCACCCCGGTGGGCGGATGCCGGGTGGAGCCGCTCGGCGTTCTCGAGTACCGCCCGATGGCGACCGCCGAGTACCTCGAGCAGTGGATGCCGGACGGCGTGACTCCCGCGGCGCTCGCAAGAGCACCGTTCGTCGACTTCGATCGGCGCGACGAGCTGCAGCACGACTGGCTGCGGGGGCATGGAGTGGATCCGTGGTCGGTGCCGCGGCACTATGTTCCCGCGTCCTACGACTTCGCGCAGGCAGTGCGGCTCGGGCTGGGCTGGGCGCTCATCCCCGTCGTGCAGGGGGTGGAGGGCCTGGTCGACCTGGGCGGTCCGGCCACCCGCGTGCCGCTGTACTGGCAGCAGTGGAACCTGCGCTCCCCCCTGCTCGACGCGATCGCCGCGGAGGTGGCCGCCGAGGCATCCGCTTCTCTCGCGGCGCTCAGGTGAGGAGGCGGACGGTCAGTCGCTGAGCGCCAGGGCGCGGAACATGTCGCGCTCGCGCAGCGCCTCGCGGCCGCTCGCGGCAGCGGGAGCCTGCTGCGGGGGGAGCTGACCGGTGGTGCGGTGGTACAGCTCGTCGATCAGGCGCGTGGCCAGGCCGACGAGGCGACCGATCTCGCGGTCGTCCCGGTCGATCCACACCGACTTCGGCTCGTCGTGGATCGGGCGGAAGTCGTCGTGCTCCTCCCACACGAACAGCGTGCGCTCGGCGCCGAGCACGTGCTGCTGCCACCACACCTGACGCAGGTAGGTGCGCGGGATGGAGCGCCAGGACTTGTTCGTGGTCTTGATCTCGGCGAGCAGCACGCGGCCGTCCGTCTCCTGCACGATGCCGTCGGGAGTGGCCAGGTGCCGCTTCTCGACCTCGGCGCAGAACAGCGCGGACGAAGGGAGGATGCCGTGGGTCGCGGCGACCCAGGCGGCGATCTCCGGCTCGCGACGGCGGCCGTGGTCGGTGTAGGCGTTGCCTCCGAAGCGGGGTCCGGCGCCGAGTTTGGAGTCGGCTGCGCGGGCGATGGACGCCTCGCTGGAGAGCCCCGCGACATCCGTCGCCGTGATCCCTCGTGCCCGGGCGCGGAGCCAGGTGACCCGATCGCGGGAGTCCGCGACGATACGCGCTTCGAGTTCCGGGGTCACCTCACGAGGCTACCCCTGCCCTCCGGCATCCGCCTCCGCACACGCCGCCGGTGCGTTCAGGAGCGGGTGCGCCCGCCTCCCTCGGTCGACCCCGCGAGGAGGGGCCGGGATTCAGGCAGCACCAAGTGGAGACTCATCGACGGCGGAAGGAGTCGCGCGTGCGTGCCCAGATCGGGTCTGCTTCGGATGCTCCGGCGCCGATCCGGGCGAGGCCGCCGAGCTGGCCGCAGAAGCAGGCGGCACTGATCAGCGACAACGTGCACAGCGCCACGGTCACGGAAACCTGCTGGTCGGCCGTCACGATGCCGCGGACGAACCCGGCGACGCCGAGTATGCACATCAAGAGGGTGCAGCCCATCGTCAGAGACCGGGTGAGCAGAGCGGGTTCGAGGTAGATCGTTCGGGCCAGGACATATCCTCGTGCGGGACGGGAGCGGCCCCCGCTGCGGTAGGGCAGCCGCATCCACCAGGCCGCGGCGCTGGCCAACCGCCTTCCGGAGCGGTGAAGCTGCCAGAGCATGACGGCGCCTGCGGCCGCCACCAGCGGCGCGACGATCGCCGTCACGATCGTGGCAGCATCGCGCAGCCATGGTCCGAGGAGGAACGACCACGCGGCCGATCCGATGAAGAGCGCCGCAGCGGTGACGATGAAGGCCAGCACGCCCATGCCGAGACGGCTCCAGCGTTCGTAGTCGCCCCGCAGCACGGCGACAGCACGATCGGCGTCGGATGCACGGGCATCAGCCGAACCAGCGGATTCAAGCCAGACTCGGGACGCGGGACTGATCTGTCGGAATCCCATCATGCGTTCGCGGCGGGGTACATCGCCAGGTCGCCAGGGGTCTCCCCGTCGGCGAGGTACTGGGTCGTGATCAGTGCGAAAGCCACGGACATCGACAGCGCGAGCGACTGTTCCGGATCGGATCCGATCCCGGTCACGAGTACGGTGCCGAGGTCGTCGGGAAGCGGGATCTCCCCGATGGCGAGCAACCACTCACGTCCATCGACGTCCAACGTGCCGCGCGTGACCGTGCCGACGCGGGAATCCGGAGAAGTGAAGGCCTCCGCGGTGCTCTCGGTCCCGAATCGGGCCAGAGGGAAGAGCCGGTGGAACGACGCGGAAGCGCCATCACTCGTGTCCGTCACGACCTGTGTTCCCAAGAAGGAGACGCTCGGCCGCTCTCCCAGGATGATGGACACGCCGGCGAACGCGAGGGCTGAATCGGCGAATGCAGCCACACCGGACCGGAATCCGGATGTGACGGATGCGCGTCCTTCATCCGACATCCATCCCTCGCTGCTGGTCAGATACCACTCCAGCCATTCGTCGGGCGAGCGCTCCCCGTGCGCGATGAACTCGATCCATCCCTGAGGCAGTCGCTGCCAAACACGGTGCGCCGGTGTCGTCATGAGCTCAATTCTTCATCAGTACGGGGACCATTGCCGTCGACTGTGTTGTGGACGCGTTCGGCAAGGTTCTGCCAGGGGCCCGCGAGGCTGTCGATGAAACTGGTGCCCTTGTCGTACTTGTCCTTGACGCCCATGGTCATCCAGTACGAGTTCGACACCATGTTGCGGAAATTGAGCTGCAGCGCGACAGCCAGCGATCCTGCAGCAGTCCCGCCACCTGCCAGCGCGGGCGTCATCCGCTGGATCGAGGGGATCACGACGGATCCGCCCGGGCCGAGGACCGACTTCGCGAGCCCGCCGAGCGCGCCTCCGAGTGCCATGCCCAGGGCGCCCATGGCGAAGTCCTCGAACGAACCCCGTCCGGTCGCCCATTGGAGTCCGTCGATCGCCAAGAGGGTGCCGGCGATGATCGTGGCCACCAGGCCGAGACCCGTCAGAGGAGGGAACAGCGCGAGGATCGCGATGATCGGCAGCGCCGCGCGGAGGATGTCCTCGATGATGGGAACGACATTGTCCATCAGCCACGCGCCGGCGTCGCCGACACTGCCCCAGAAAGCGTCCCAGCCGCTCTCCTGGTAGGCGCCGAGGCTGTCCTGTGCCGCAGCCAGGCTCGCGGCGGTGTCGCCGGCGTCCTGATTGACCTGCTCGAGCAGAGAGCGTGCCTGGCTCAGGATGGACTGAAGCTCGCCTTCGGCGCCGGCAAGGGCCGAGGCTGCATCCTCGGCGTCGGCGGCGGACTCCGCCGACGCATCTTCGGCCTTCGCCGCGTCGGCTGCTGTCGAACTCGCCTTGGCGCGCGCGGCGACGGTCGCCTTGGCCTGGGCGGCCTGCTCCTCCAGCCTCCGTGCCGACAACTGATGGGCGCCCAGCGTGGTCGCCCATCCGGCGAGGGCGTCTCGAGACTGTCGCAGCGCCCCGGATGAGGCGAGGAGCTGCGGCTGGAAGTCTTCGCTGAGCGTTGCCCGGAAGGCGTCGCCGGACTCGCCGATCCACGTCCCGTCCTCATCGCTGTGCAGGATCCGGGAAGACTCGTCGATGTCGTCCACGGTCGCTGACAGCGTGTCCACGAGACTTTCGATCACTCCCAGCTCTCCTGGGGCCGGGTCGAATCCGAGGGCGGGGAAGTTCACGAGTGCTCTCCTTCGGGCTCCATGCCTGCCGCCAGGTCGGCGTCGAAGTCCTGGAATGCGGTGACGATGCCTTCGAGGCCCTTCCCCGCGTCCGACGCGAAACTGGAGAGCCTGCGCAGGCTGTTGCCCCAGAATCCGCTCATGTTCTGGAGCCGATCCCGAAGCACGGCCTGAGCGACGGCTGAGCTGGGCACGTCACTGACGGCGTTCGTCGAGGAGGAGAGCACGTCTCCGATATCACCGAGCGTGCGGCGCGTGTTCTCCAAAGCCGCGTAGTCGACACTCACGTCAGGCATTCGCATCCCCCTGGTCCGATCCAACTCTCTGAGGCTAGGTGATGCCTGCCACGCAGGCGATGGGGAGAACTCCCCACCCGACACCCGCCTCGATTTGGGGCGGGAACCCGGGATGCCTTAGAGTAGGAGCAACCGAAGACCGCCGGTCATCGTCGTGCGCGTAAGCGCGAGGCGATCGAAGCACTGCATCGCAGGGGCCCGCGCAGGTGTGCGAGATCAGAATTCAGAGCTCCGTGCGCTTGCGCCGGAGCTTTCTTCATGCGGGCCGGAGTCAAGGTCGATGTCCCACCTCCGTGAGGCATCTCGTACACATCAAGGAGTGACCATGGCGCAGAAGGATGCATCGGTCGCGGAGCTCACGAAGTCATTCGAGGACTCCAACGCCGTTCTGCTGACCGAGTACCGCGGTCTGACGGTTGCCCAGCTCAAGGAGCTGCGCAACAGCATCCGTCAGAACGCTGAGTACGCCGTGGTGAAGAACACGCTGACCAAGATCGCCGCGAACAACGCGGGGATCAGCGCTCTGGACGACGACCTCAAGGGTCCGTCGGCCATCGCATTCGTGCACGGCGACTTCGTCGCCACCGCGAAGGCCCTGCGTGACTTCGCCAAGGCCAACCCGCTTCTCGTGATCAAGGGCGGCATCTTCGAGGGCAACGCCCTCGACGCCGCTGAGGTCGACAAGTACGCCTCGCTGGAGAGCCGTGAGGTTCTGCTGGCGAAGGCCGCGGGCATGATGAAGGCGACGATGGGCAAGGCTGCCGCCACCATCGACGCACTTCGCGAAAAGCTGGAGACCGCCGAAGCCGCGTGAGCGGCCTGGTGATCTTTTACCCCAAAACCCCATCAATCTAGGAGATACATCATGGCTAAGCTCACCACTGAGGAGCTGCTCGAGCAGTTCGCCGGCCTGACCCTCGTCGAGCTCAACGACTTCGTCAAGGCGTTCGAGGAGAAGTTCGAGGTCACCGCTGCTGCTCCGGTCGCCGTCGCCGGTGCTGCCGGTGGCGCTGCTGCCGAGGCCGAGGAGGAGAAGTCGGAGTTCGACGTCATCCTCGAGGCTGCCGGCGACAAGAAGATCCAGGTCATCAAGACCGTCCGCGAGCTGACCTCGCTGGGCCTCGGCGAGGCCAAGGCTCTCGTCGACGGCGCTCCGAAGCCCGT
>JAITUD010000198.1 GCA_031286555.1 Microbacterium sp.
ATCGTCGCCACTCTCATCGAAGAGGCGAACCGCATCGCCGCTGAGATGGGCCCTGACGCCCCCCTCGGCACGGCGCAGGTCGTCACCAGCTGAATCCTCGCGAAGGAGCGCAGAGCATGACCATCGAACTTCCCGCAGCCGTCGCCGCGATGGTCGACGCGATCAACGCAGCCGACACGGAGGCGTTCGTCGCGGCCTTCACAGCAGACGGATTCGTCAGCGACTGGGGCACGGTCAAGGCCGGACCCGGGGGCGTGCGGGCGTGGGCGGAGTCGGATGCGATCGGTGCCGGCGCCCGCATGACGGTGCTGTCCGCGGTGACCGAGGGCGACACCACGCGCATCCGCTTCGGCTGGACCAGCAGCGTGTTCAACGGCGAGTCCGACGGGATCTTCGTCGTCGCGGGGGAGAGGCTCGCGAGCTTCACCATCCCGCCGAACCACTGAGCCCTCTTCGCGTAGCGTTGAGGTCATGCATCCCACGCGCGTCTCCTTTCCCGGCAACGTTCTGAGCGGCACGGGGGAGGTTCTCCTCGTCGACTCCGGTTCACGCGTGGTCGTCACGGACGTCACGCCGTTCCACCCGGTCGACCACACCTGGCCCGATCAGCCGGGCGACTCCGGCACGATCACGGTGGACGGTGCCCGCGTCGAGGTGGTCGAGGCCGTGATGGCCGCGGTCAGCGACGACGGCGCGCTCGCCGTGGGAACCGACATCCCGGTCAAGCGCGGCGCGGAGGGCTGGACCTGGCTGGTCGCCCACCGGGCGGAGGGGGAGATCCCGGCATCCGTCGTCGCCGGGGCCGCTGCGTCGCTCGAGGTCGACGCAGAGCGCCGCGCTGGCCTGAGCCGCGGGCACACGGCCTGCCACCTGGCATCCCTGGCCCTCGACCTGGCGCTCGCCGATCTGTGGCGCAAGGACCCGGGCACCGACGCTCTCGGCAACCCCGACTTCGAGGGGCGGGCGAACCAGACCAGCTTCATCCACGCCGACGGCGCCGTCGACGAGTACCGGCTCGGCAAGAGCCTGCGCAAGGCGGGCTTCGACAGCGAGACCTTCGCCGCGACCGTGGCGGAACGCGAGGGCGCGATCAACGCCACGCTGACCGCATGGGTGGCCTCAGCGGCTCCGAGTCGGATCGTCACCGACGGGCCGACGATCATCGACATGCGCCGCTGGGAGTGCGAGCTGCCCGAAGGCACCGCATCGATCCCATGCGGCGGCACGCACGCCGCGTCGCTCGCGGAGTTCGCGTCGATCACCGTTTCGCTGGACCTGCAGGACCAGCTGCTCACGATGACGACGGCGGCCGTCCCCGCCTGACGCGTCAGGTCGTCGCTCGCGCGTCCACGCCGTACTCGTCCAGCCAGGTGTGCCAGGGCGACACGGTCCGGATGAAGGCGATCGCATCGAAGGCCTCCCGCACGGCGAGGGGCTGCAGCACGTCGCCGTTCTGAAGACCGGTCATGCGGTCAAGGGCATCCGCGGCGGCAGGCGTCGCGCGCCGGAGATCCACGACGAAGTCGCCGATCTCCGCGCGTGCGAACGCGCCGTCGACCCCATCCGCCAGCAGCGGGCCGATCGGCTGCACGAACGGCCGTGAGTGACCGGGCGCGTCGGAGGGGTCGGGCCGGTGCAGCCACGCGTCGCCACCGCCGAACGCGGTGCCGATCGCGACGTAGTCCGACCCGAACCGCTCCGTGAGGTGTCCGCCCAGCGTCGTCATGGCGTCGGGCACGTACGGGGGTGCGGAGAACGGCGTGCGCTGCACGTGGCCGTTCGCGGCGGCGACCAGGATGCGCGGCTCGTCGCGCAGCATCCGCTCGACGGAGTCCGCCATCCACGCATCCCGGATGTTCGCAGGAGGCCAGGTGCGAACGGGGCCGCTGGTCATCGCGCGCAGGAAGTCGTCGCCGGCACGGGCGCTCTCGGCCGCGTGGAGGGCGTCGTCGACGCGACGGGTCGCCGGCCTCCCGCCGCCGAGGCGCGCGATCAGGTCGGGCCTCAGCGCCCGTAGGCGGGCGGCGACGTCGCCGAGCGCCGCCGCGATCTCGTTCCGCTGCTCGGGTGAGAGTGCGAGATAGGCCTGGATGGCGGGCGCCGCCTGCGCCAGGCCGGAGCGATCGGCGGGGAGGTAGTCGAACAGCGGCACCACGGCGGCGCGCACGTGGGAGGCGTAGGCCGGGTCGGCCTCATCGAGCAGTTCCAGCGCGACGAGGACGCCGGGCAGTGCGCTGGCCGCGGAGTCGGGCACGTCCATCCCGGCGAATCGCACAGGGATGCCGCGGACGTTCTGCTCCCGCATCCAGGTGACCTGGTCGAGCAGCTCCTCGCAGGCGCCGAACCGGTAGGTGATCCCGCGGGTCAGCACGTCACGCAGACCGGCACCGCCGTCGCGCAGCCAGCGATCGACGCGGAGCCCCTCCGGCTGCCCGCTCTCCATCACCAGCGCGGTGAACCCGGCACGGCGCACCAGGAAGCGGAACAGGCGATGACGCAGCGCGAGGAACTCGTGCACACGATGCATCGACTCGCCGATGGCGACGACCCGTGCATCGCCGATGATCTCGAGAAGCGGCTCGAGGTCGCTGTCGTCGGGGTCGTCCGGATCCAGCGTGCGCAACCGGTGCGTGTCGGTGCGGAGCCAGGATGCGAACGGGTCTGCAGTCACAGCTGGATGCTACGCCGTACGTGGTTTCCACATGCCTGCGCCGGACCCGGGCGTGCCGCTCGCCGTCGCCGCTAGCGTGCTCAGCGATGGCGCCCGGATGCTTCCGGGGGCTGACCGACTGTCAAGGACGATACGGAGGAGACAGGCAATGAGAAGGAAATGGATCATCGCGGTGGGCATCGCGATCGGAGCTCTTGTCGGCGGGGCCGCGGTGACGGCCGCCGGGGCGCACGGCTGGGTGACGGACCCGCCCAGCAGGCAGGCGCAGTGCGCGGCGGGCGCGACCTCGTTCGACTGCGGATCGATCAAGTACGAGCCGCAGAGCGTCGAGGCGCCGAAGGGGTCCATGAAGTGCAGCGGCGGCAACGCCGAGTACGCGATCCTCGACGACGCGTCCAAGCCGTGGCCGCGCACGAAGATCGACTCCACGGCGACGCTCACCTGGAACATCACGGCCCGTCACTCGACGAGCAGCTGGGAGTACTTCGTCGACGGTGTGCCGTTCGCGGTCTTCGACGGCTACAACAAGCAGCCCGATGCCACGGTCACGCACACGCTGAAGAATCTGCCGGCCGGCGACCACACCATCCTCGCGCGCTGGAACGTCGCCGACACGGTGAACGCGTTCTACAACTGCATGGACGTGACCGTGGGCACGGGCGGATCCACGAACCCGGATCCCGACCCGACGCCGACGCCGAACCCGGGCACCTGCACGGCACCCGCGTGGAGCGCCTCCGGTGTCTACACCGGCGGCACTCAGGTGAGCGAGGCCGGTCACACCTGGAAGGCGTCCTGGTGGACGACCGGCGAGAAGCCGGGCACCACGGGCGAATGGGGCGTGTGGAAGGATCTCGGCGCCTGCTGACCGTCATCCGCTGAATCGATTCCTCAGGGCCGGGTCCTCAGGGCCCGGCCCTGACTCGTTCCGCGTCGAAAGGAGTAGCGTCAGTGGACGTGGCGGTAATCCGGATGAGCAGGTTCCTCGGGGGCGCGGCCGTCATGGGGGCCGCCGTGCTCGCCGTCCTGGTCTGGTCGGAGGTCGTGCACGAGCGCTCCTCCCGTCGCCGGATGGGCGTCGACGACGGGCATCCGGTGCGGCGCGAGGCGATCGTGGTGCTCGGATACCGCAATCGCGGCACGCGCGTGAACGGCGTGAACCGCTATCGACTGCGTGCCGCGCTGCGCTCGCTGTCGCCGGATGCCGGCGAATCGGTGCTCGTGCTGTGCGGCGGTGCCGTGGGCGGCGACATCCCCGAGGCCGAACTGCTCGCCGCGTATGCGCGGTGGCGCGGCTACGCCGGTCCGATCCGGCTCGACTCCCGGAGCAGGACGACCCGCGAGAACATCGAGAACGCGATCGCTCTGGTCGAGGACGCCGATGCGATCAGGATCGTGTCGAACTCACCGCATGCCGAGATCGCGCGGGCGTACCTGTGGGACCTGCGCCCCGATCTGGGCAGGCGCCTGCGGCGGGCGCGCGAGCAGCGTCTCGGCGAGGTGCCCCACATGAAGCCGTACTCGGCGGTGCACGGGCTCCGCGCTCTCGCCGAGCATGACCGCAGAACCGACAGCGAAGGAGCATGACATGCAGAAGCGAATCCTCGGCCAGGGACTCGAGGTCTCGGCGATCGGCTTGGGATGCATGGGGATGTCGCAGGCCTACGGCCCCAACCCCGGCAGCCGCGATGACATGATCGCGGTGCTGCGCGGCGCCGTCGACCTCGGCGTGACGCTCTTCGACACCGCCGAGGTGTACGGGCCCTACGTGAACGAGGAGCTCGTCGGCGAGGCGCTCGCACCCGTGCGCGACCAGGTCGTCATCGCGACGAAGTTCGGCTTCCGCATCGGCGGCGAGGGGCTGGACAGCCGGCCGGAGCACATCAGAGAGGTCGTGGACGCCTCGCTGCGGCGCCTCGGCACCGACGTGATCGACCTGCTCTACCAGCACCGCGTCGACCCGGACGTGCCCATCGAGGATGTCGCCGGCACGGTCTCCGCACTTATCGCGGATGGCAAGGTGCGCCATTTCGGGCTGTCCGAGGCATCCGCCGCGACCATCCGGCGCGCGCATGCCGTGCAGCCGGTGACAGCGGTGCAGAGCGAGTACTCGCTGTGGACCCGTGACCCGGAGGCGGAGGTGCTGCCGGTGCTCGGCGAGCTCGGCATCGGCTTCGTGCCGTTCAGCCCGCTGGGACGTGGCTTCCTCACGGGCGCGATCGACACCACGACGGCGTTCGCGTCCGATGACATGCGCAACGGGCTCCCGCGGTTCACCGAGGAGAACCGCGCAGCCAACGCCGCGCTGATCGCTCACGTCACCGCGCTCGCCGCGGCGAAGGATGCCACGCCGGGGCAGATCGCGCTGGCCTGGCTGCTCGCGCAGCAGCCGTGGATCGTTCCGATCCCTGGCACGCGGCGGATCTCCCGCATCGAGGAGAACCTGGCGGCTGCGGAGCTGGTGCTGACGTCTGCGGAGCTTGGGGAACTCGACGCCCTCGCCGACGGCGTGCAAGGGGAGCGGTACAGCGCCGCGCAGTTCGCGCAGGTGGATCGGGGTTGACGCCCGCATCGGGCGCCCGTAACCTCTTACCAATCGGTAAAGTTTACTGACTGGTAATACAGGAGGTCGTCATGCCCGATGTGTCGCATTCGCTCAAGATCGCCGCTCGTCCCAGTGTCGTGTGGCGGTGGCTGGAGACTCAGGATGGGCTGCGCCGGTGGATCGGGGCCGATCTCGTCATCGACCTGGCGGCCGGCGGCGCCTTCAGCATGACCGGCCCCGACGGCACCGTCATCGCCGGGAACGTGCTCGAACTCATCCCGGAAGGGCGCCTCGTGCTGTCCTGGATGGAGCAGGACACCGGATGGCAGCATCCCGGCCGGCTCGTCATCTCGCTGCGCCCGATCGAGTCCGGCACCGAGGCGACGCTCGTGCATGACGGCTTCGCGGGCATCGGCAAGGACGGCTGGCGCGGCACCCGCGACGCGTACGAGCGCGGCATCGCGAGGCACCGGATCCTGGAGCAGCTCGCCGCGCTCGTGGAGGAGGCGTGACCGACCCGTCGGATGCCGCGTTCCGCGCGCTCGCCGATCCGACGCGCAGGCGCATCATCGACCTGCTCGCCGACCGCGGTGTGTGCACGGTCGGCGAGCTCGCCGAGGATTTCCCGGAGCTGGTGGCATCCGGCATCTCCAAGCACCTGATGGCGCTGCGCGCCGCGGGGCTCGTCGTGTCGGAACGGGAGGGGCGCAATCAGCGCTACCGGATCGATGCCGAGGCGTTCCAGGCGGCTCTCGGTCCGTGGATGCGGCGCTACGAGGACTACCTCGCCACCTCGCTGCAGACGCTGAAGTCCCTCGTCGAGTCGGGGGAGGAGCCCCCGGCGTCCTGAATGATCAGTCGAGCGGCTTCGTCATACGGAAGTTCGTGAGCTCGATGCCGTCGATCACCGGATGCTGTTCGGCCTCGACCGAGAAGCCCGCGTGCTCGAAGAACGGGCGGGCGGTGACGCTCACGTTCGCCATGAGGGCTGCCGTTCCGGCCGCCAGGGCGCGGCTCTCCACCTCGGCCAGCAGCGCGCGGGCCACGCCGCGGCGGGTGAAGGCGGGGGAGACGAACATCATGTCGATGTACCCCTCCGCGCTGACATCCGAGAATCCCGCTACCCGTCCGTCGACGACGGCGACGATGCCGGCGAGCCGGCG
>JAITUD010000228.1 GCA_031286555.1 Microbacterium sp.
AAGTTCACCCGCCGCTTCGACGCGAACAGCTACCTGACGCTCGTCGAGGCGATGAACTCGCACGACATCGGCCGCGACCGCGGCGGCGTCGAGGAGGCGCTGCACCGGGTGACGGCGAAAACGCTGGTGCTCGGCATCGACAGCGACCGACTGTTCCCCGTCGACGGGCAGCAGCGCATCGCACGCAGCATCCCGCGCACGATCGACGACGGTGCGGTGGTGCTGACCAGCGACTTCGGCCATGACGGCTTCCTGATCGAGACCGATGAGGTCGGCGGCCACCTGCGTCGACTGCTCGAGGACTAGACTGCTCCCGTGCTCGAACAGCAGCTGCGATTTCCACGCCCCCGGCCTCATGGCCGCGGGGTGATCATCGCGCGCTCCTAGCGCACCGGATCTCCGCGGGTACGGCCGGGGGAAGCTCTCATCCTTCACCAGCCCGTTCTCGCCTTGGAGACCCCTCATGTCGCACGCCGACCACCTCACCCCGGCCCAGCTCTGCCGCGCACTCGCCCTGCGCGACCTCACCGATCCCGCGCAGGGCGCTCACGCCCTGCAGACCCTTCTCGATTCCGTCGTCGCCGCCTTGGCGTCCGAGTGGGGAAGCTCCGTGCGCCCTGTGCGCAACTCCCCCGTCGTGCCGGTGCGCGAGAACTACGACCGCCTCGGCTACGGCCGGGGCGACGTCACCCGCGCCCGGCGATACACCCGCTACATCAGTCCCACAGTGATGCTGCGCAGCCACACCAGCGCCGAGCTCCCGGCCGCGCTGGAGGACTACGCAGAACGGGACGAGGTCGATGAGCTGATCGTGGCGCCCGGCCTGGTCTACCGGCGGGACGCCGTCGATCGCACGCACGTGGGAGAGCCGCACCAGGTCGATCTCTGGCGAATTCGCAGCGCCGGGGACACCAGCGACGAAGACATGCTCACGATGGTCGGCCGCCTGGTCGAGACCGTGCTCCCCGGTGCGGAATGGAGGACGACCGATGTCGTGCATCCGTACACGGTGGGCGGCCGTCAGATCGACGTGCTCCACGACGGCCAGTGGCTCGAGCTCGCCGAGTGCGGCCGCATCCATCCCGATGTGCTGCGCGGCTCCGGACTCGATCCAGAACGATGGTCCGGCCTCGCCCTCGGGATGGGGCTGGAGCGCGCACTGATGCTTCGCAAGGGCATCCCCGACATCCGCTACCTCCGGGCCGCGGACCCGCGGATCGCCGGCCAGATGCTGGATCTCGACCCCTGGCAGCACGTCTCCCCTCTGCCCGCTGCGCGACGCGACATCTCTGTGGTGCTGAGCGCGGAGCAGGACGAGGAGACACTCGGCGACCGCGTCCGCACCGCACTCGAAGACGATGCCGATGTCGTCGAGTCCGTCGAAGTGCTCAGCCGCACGGCGCACGAACGGCTGCCCGAGGCGGCCCGATCCCGCCTCGGAACCACAGTCGGTCAGGAGAACCTGCTGCTGCGGATAGTCCTGCGCCCCATCGATCGCACGCTCACCTCGGACGAGGCCAACGCGATCCGCAACACGATCTATCGCGCCGTGCACGAAGGACCGGTGCTCGAGCTGATCTGACGCCGAACGGTGCTGACTCAGCCCGACGTGCGCTGATACGTCCAGGGCAGGCGCCCGGTCGCGATGCGGTTGCGCGCGCCCGGGCGTCCCGGATGCTCCGGATGCTGCTCGTCGCCCTCCCAGAGGAACACCCGCCCATCGGCGGACTCGAGAATGCGGGTCTGCCGGAGCTCCGGCTCGCCGATCGACGCGAACACCCCGACGACGGTGCGGTGCGGGAGCAGCGCGTGCAGCGTGACCCAGGTGGGCGGCCACAGCACAAGTTCGCCTTCGTCGTGTCGGCGCAGGGCCTCGGCGGGGGTGATCCACTGCGCACTCTCGATCTCGCCCGGGTTCACATGCACGTCCTCGCCGTCCTCGGCGGCGAGGAAGAACCAGGTGCGGATGCGCTTCGGCACCTCGCGCGGCGGCTCCCAGCACGAGAGCGTCACCAGGTCGCGGATGCGGATGCCGGCTTCCTCGGCCGTCTCGCGCACCGCGGCCGACCTGGCCCGCTCCGCCTCGCCGACGCCGGCGTCGGTCGGCTCGAGCTTGCCGCCGGGGAACACCCACGAACCGGCGAACGAACCACGGTCCGGGCGCAGCAGCAGGTGGACCTGCATCCCGTCCGGAGCATCCCTCAGGACGACCGCCGTGCCGGCGACCGGGATGCCGTCCTCGAAGTCAGGCCTGTGCGGCATCCTCGATCGCCGCCTCGAGCCGCTCGATCTTGCCGTCGATCTCGCCGCTGCGGCCCGGCCGGATGTCGGCCTTCAGCACCAGCGAGACCCGCGATCCGAACGGCATGACGGCCTCGGTGGCGCGCTTGACGACGTCCATGACGGTGTCCCAGTCCGGGCCCTCGATCTCGGTGAACATCGACGTCGTGCGGTGCGCGAGGCCCGAGTCGCGGACCACCTGCACGGCGGCGGCGACGGCGTCGTGCACGGAGCCGTCGGGGCTCTCCGAGCCGTCCTGGGGTGCGCCGCTCGGGGCGACGGAGAAGGCGATGAGCATGGGATACCTCCGATTGATGGGTTCAGCGGTCTCGGCCGGCGGCCGGCACGCGCAGCACGGCACCGATGCCGACCACGGCCAGCACGACGAGCAGGATGTTGCGGATGCTGAGCAGCAGCACGGGCAGCGGCTCGGCACGCAGCAGCGCGTCGTAGGTCAGCGGGTAGACGAGGAAGGTGAGCGCGCACAGCCCGAGCACCAGCAGCGCAGGAGTGACGGCACGTGCGCGGTCCAGCACCAGCCACAGGATGATCGGCGCGATCAGCCAGGTCTGGAACTGCGGCGACCCGACCTTGTTCGTGACGATCAGCACGGTCACCAGTGCCAGCGCGAGCGGCGGGAACAGCCGCTGCCAGGTCGCGCCTCGGGCGGCCTTCACCGCGCCGAGCACGGCGACGGCGATCACGACCAGCGCCATCAGCGGCGTCAGCAGGGTCGAGACGACGGCAGCGCCCGGCGCCTCGATCTGGAAGGTGAGGATCTCCTGGCTGTATGCGATCGCCGCGTGGCCCCCGACCGCCATCCAGAGGAAGGGCGTCGCCGCGACGGCCTCGATCTGCAGGCCGCGCCCGGTCTGCTGGCCGAGGAAGCCGAACAGCGCACTGTCCGCGCCGAGCAGGAACAGCACGACGACGATGCCGGCGGTCACCGCGGCCGCGGTCAGGACGATGCGGATGCGCTGCTTCACGGCGATGACCGCGGCGAGCACCAGCGCGGCCGGCC
>JAITUD010000271.1 GCA_031286555.1 Microbacterium sp.
GAGGTGGTCTGGACCTCGAACGCCACCGAGGCCGTGAACCTCGTCGCCTACTCGCTCTCGAACGCCTCCGTCGGCCGAGGCGGCCCTGAGGCCGACCGCCTGCGACTCGGACCCGGCGACGAGATCGTCACCACCGAGATGGAGCACCATGCCAACCTCATCCCGTGGCAGGAGCTCGCCGCGCGCACCGGCGCGACCCTGCGGGTCGTGCCGCTCGATGACGAGGGCGCGCTGCGCCTCGACGTCGCGGCCGAGCTGATCGGGGAGCGCACCCGCCTTGTCGCCGTCACGCACGTCTCGAACGTGCTCGGCGTGATCAACCCCGTCGAGCAGGTGATCGCCGCGGCGCACGCCGTCGGCGCCCTCGTGCTGCTGGACGCCTGCCAGTCCGCGCCGCACCTGCCGCTGGACGTGCATGCGCTGGACGTCGACTTCGCGGTGCTCTCCGGCCACAAGATGCTCGGACCGACCGGTATCGGCGCGCTGTACGGCCGGCGCGAACTGCTCGAGATCATGCCGCCGTTCCTCACCGGCGGCTCGATGATCACCACCGTGACCACCACCGAGGCGGAGTATCTGCCGCCGCCGCAGCGTTTCGAGGCAGGCACGCAGCGCGTCTCGCAGGCGGTCGCGCTCGCCGCGGCCGTGCGGTACCTGCAGGATGTCGGGATGCCGCGGATCGCCGCGCACGAGGCCGAGCTCGGAGCCCGCCTGGTGCAGGGCCTGTCCGCGATCGACGGCGTCCGCGTGCTCGGTGCAGGCATCGAGCTGCCGCGGGTGGGACTCGCGAGCTTCGACATCCCGGGCATCCACTCGCACGACATAGGTCAGTTCCTCGATGACGCCGGCATCGCCGTGCGCGTGGGGCACCACTGCGCTCAGCCGCTGCATCGCCGCCTGGGCGTGACGTCGTCGACGCGCGCCAGCACCTACCTGTACACGACGGGGGACGAGGTCGATCAGGTGATCGACGCCGTCGCCCGCAGCATCGACTTCTTCCGGAGGGCATGATGGCCTCGTCCGACCTGCAGGGGCTCTACCAGGAGCTCATCATGGACCACTCGCGCGCACCGTACGGCTACGGGCTGCGCCCGGCCGTCGCCGCGCAGTCGCATCAGCTGAACCCGACCTGCGGTGACGAGATCACCCTGCAGGTGCACGCCGCCCCCGACGGCACGATCGAGGCGATCGCCTGGGAGGGCCACGGCTGCGCCATCTCGCAGGCGTCCGCCTCGCTGTTCGCCGAGCTCGTGGAGGGGATGCCGGTGGCCGAGGTCGAGCGCCGGATCGATGTCTTCCGTGAGGCGATGCGCTCGCGCGGGAAGATCGAACCCGACCCGGAGCTGCTCGGCGACGCCGCGGCGCTCGGCGGGGTGTCGAAGTACGTGGCGCGCGTGAAGTGCGCGATGCTCGCCTGGGTCGCCGCCGAGGATGCCCTGCACAAGCTGAGCTGAGCGGGCGCTCAGCTCAGCTGCAGCGTCGTCAGGCAGGTGGGCGAGTCCGCATCGGTCGCGAACGGCTCGCTCGCGCGGAGTCCGTCGCGCTCGACGGTGATCGTGCCCCGGATGCCGCGCGGCAGCCAGAGGCCGACGAAGCCGTTGTCGTTGGTGGTGCGCACCTCGTCGAGCACCACGGTTCCGTCGGCATCGGTGACGATCACCCGCACCTCGGCGTTCGGCAGCTCTCCGAGACAGGTCGTCAGGCTGTGGAAGAAGCACTCGTGGGTGCGCTCGGCGTACGGCGCGATCGACGCGTAGAAGGCGTCGTCCGGCAACGGGAGCGAAGCGGTGCGGCCGTCCTGATCCGAGAGCTCGACACGGTCGGGCCGCACCGAGGCGATGAGATCGACGGGGCGCTCGGCGACCGGGAGCGCGTCGAGGCGATCGACGACTCCTCTGGCGTCCAGGCCGTCCAGATCGTGCTCGGCGAGGAGGTCCGCCGCGGAGGGCGAGGCATCCGCCGGAGCGGGCGCGCCGGGCGCGGCGCACCCGGCGAGGAGCAGGGCCGCGACGGCGGCGGAGATGAACGCGGGGACGAAGCGACGAGCGATCATGTCGCGAAGGTATCCCAATACCCTATGAGGGTATTGGGAGTCGTCAGCTGAAGCTGTCGATGACCGGGAAGAGCTCGGCGTAGAACTGCGGGAGCATCGCCGTCATCCAGATGATCGGAGTGAGGAACGACACGACCGCGATGCTGATCGCAGCCCACATCGGTGCCCTGCCGCGGCCGGCCTGGCGGCGCACCACGACGGAGCGGCCGATCGGATACACCAGGGTCAGGAAGCTCCACGCCCAGTGGAAGCGGCGCTGGTAGCCCAGCCGTCCGAGATCTCGGTGATCGAGGTATGCGAAGAGCACCCCGGCGCCGTACAGCAGCAGACCGAGGAACGAGAGCAGCATGGTGATCGCCATGACCCCGTTCGTCCACCCGATCAGGCCGGTGACGCTCGTCGAGTCGTAGAGGTACGGGTCGGACAGCACCGTGCTGAATGACGACAGCATCTGCTGCATCATCTGCTGCATGAGTACGAGCTGCACGATCGTGAGCGCCAGACCGACCAGCAGCACCGCCACGACCGCCCAGATCCACGGCGTGTTCGTCCGAGTGCCTGCGGGCACCTGCGGATAGGGCAGGGGCGCCGCGGGGTTCTGGGCGGACACGCCCATCGTGCTCGCCGTCCAGGCCGTTCCGTCCCACCAGCGCAGCACGCCGTTCACGCCGTCCGGATACCAGCCGGGAGGAGTGGGCGGGGCGTACGTCATCGGAGTCCTCTCGATACGAAGAATGGCTGCCCCTGAGGACAGCCATCTCGCGTTCTGTGCCCCCGACAGGAATCGAACCTGCGACCTACGGTACCGGAAACCGGCGCTCTATCCGCTGAGCTACGGAGGCGAACCTGACGAGCCTATCAGCTACCGGGCGCCTCTCCTGTCAGCGCGGGACCTACTTGCCCGGCGCCGCCGGCTGCACCGTCTCGGCGGGCTCCACAGCGACCGTCACCGGCGCACCCGCCATCTCCTTCAGCGCGGCCGCCACCTTCTCGGCCAGGTAACGATGCCCAGCATTCGACGGGTGATCGCGTCCGACGCCGGTGTCGATGATGCCGGCGTAGTTCTGCGGGGTGATCCACTTCTGCTGCACTGGGGAGATGTACCACCAGACGCGCTGCGCGGCGAGCTGCTGCAGGTCGTGATCGATGCGGGCGGTGGTCTTCTCGACGGGGAGCACCTGCGGCGCGGGTCCGAGCACCACGATCCGGGCCTCCGGATAGATGTCCGCGAGCCGGTCCCATGCGGCGTCGACCGCCGCGCGATAGCCGGTCGCCGGCAGTCGCCGGTCGTTGATGGACCCCTCGATCAGGACGAGGTCGGGGCGCAGTGCCGGATCGAGCCGGTCGATGCGCGGCCCGTAGGCCGGGCCGTCGAGGCCGGGCTTGAGGTAGCCGCTGCCGCGGACGCCGTCGACGATCGTCGTGCCGTGCATCAGTTCGGCGAGCCGGTAGGCGTAGCCGTCGGTCGGCGGCGTGGCCGCAGACCCGTAGGTCCACGAGTCGCCGAAGACGAGGATGCGGGGGTGCTCGGGCAGCACCAGGGGAGCGGGAGCCTCTGCGTTCGCCGCGCCGGACGGTGCCAGGGCCACCGGGTCGGGAGCATGCGTGCGCAGCATCCCGAACCCGATCGACGCCGCCGTCACGAGGACGGCGGCGCCGATGAGGATCGCACCGCGCAACGACATGCGCGGACGACGGGATGGCGGAGTCATGATCCGAGGATAAGCGCTCCGCCGATTACTTGGACGTGCCCTGCGACACGGAGCCCTGCAGCTGGCGCTGGAACAGGATGTAGACGATCAGCACGGGGATGATGGTGATCATCACGGCGGCGAACATCTGGCCGAAGTCGAGGGCGTAGCCCGCCGACGACGCGTAGGACGCCATGCCCTGCGACAGCACGTAGTTGTCCTGGTTCGTGTTCAGGGAGATCGGCAGGATGAACTGGTTCCACAGGCCGAGGAAGTTCATGATCGCGATCGCCGCCATGCCGGGCTTGGCCATCGGCAGCATCACCTGGAAGAAGGTGCGCCACTCGCTCGCACCGTCCACGTAGGCGGCCTCCTGGATCTCGTAGGGCAGCGACTTGAAGAACGAGAACAGGAAGAACACGGTGAACGGCAGGGCGAACGCCACGTAGGTGATGATCAGACCGGGCAGCGTGTTCAGCAGCCCCATGCCCTGCAGGATGAAGAACAGCGGGACGATGGCGAGGAAGGGCGGGAACGTCAGACCGGCCAGCATCAGGTAGTAGATCACCCGGCTGCCGGGGATCTGGAACCGCGCCAGCACGTAAGCGCACATCGCGCCGAGAACCATCACCAGCACGAGCGCGCAGCCCACGACGATGACGGTGTTCACGAACATGCCGCCGAAGTTGTTGTCGACCCAGGCGCTGACGTAGTTGTTGAAGTTCCACTCGGCGGGGAGGCCGAAAGGGCTGGCGAAGATCTCCTTGGTGGTCTTGAACGATCCGATCAGCGTCCACACCATCGGCAGGATGACGATGAGCGACCAGATCGCCATCACGACATGGGAGACTCCGCCGACGACCTTGTCGCCCGTGGTCGACTTGGTGGTGCGCGTCTCGGGTGCGGAGCGCTTGCCCTTGTCGATCGTGACAGCGGCGCGCGTGTCGGTGCTCATGCGCGTCCTCCTTCATCTTTGCCGCCGATCAGGCGGAACACGCCGATCACGACGGCGGCGAACAGCAGGGTGACCACCGCGAGCACCACGCCCATGGCGGTGGCGAGGCCGAACTGGCCCTTCTCGAAAGCGGTGCGGAACAGGTACTGGCTCATCACCAGCGTGGTGTTCGAGGGGCCACCTGTGGAGTTCAGTCCGGCCATGTAGACGAAGGCGTCCAGGGCCAGGATCCCCAGGTAGATGTACGCGGTCTGCACGTTGTCGCGGATCTGCGGCAGCACGATCGAGGTCACGGTGCGGAACCGGCCGGCGCCGTCGATGCGCGCCGCCTCGAGAGTCTCGCCGGGCAGGCCCTTGATCGCGGCGATGAACAGGATCATGTAGAAGCCGACCATGCTCCAGACGATCACGAAGATCGTCGCGCCCATGGCGGTGCTCTCCTCGCCCAGCCACGCCCACTGGTTGTTGTCGATGCCGAGCGCGCCCAGCAGGCCGTTGAGCAGACCGGTGGGGGAGTAGATCATGCTCCACAGGATCGCGATGACGATGGCGGGGATGACGTACGGGAAGAACGACACCACCCGGTAGAAGCTCGAGCCCTTCAGGCCTCGGACGGTGCCGTGGCTCGGGCCGCCGACGGTGATCAAGCTCGCGAAGATCAGGGCGATCACGATCGTGATCAGCGGGACGACGACGGCGAGCAGGATGTTGTTGCCCATCGCCTGCAGGAAGGTCGTGTCCTGGAACAGCTTGACGAAGTTCTGCAGTCCGATGAACTGCATGTTCGGCGAGAAGCCGGTCCAGTTGGTCATCGAGTAGTACAGCGCCTGGACGAACGGAGAGATCACGAAGACCAGGAAGATCGCCAGCGGCAGGACCAGGAACACCAGCAGGAACGAGCCGTAGTCCCAGTTCAGCTTGCGCGGGAGCCCCGCACGGGGCGCCTTGCGGCGCCCCGTGCGTGCTGCGGTGACCGCGGCTGTCTGAAAGCCCGGCCCTCCGCTCGGATTGCTGTTGCTCACTTGATCTCGATCTTCGTGATGGAGCTGTCGTTCGCGACCTTGTCCACCAG
>JAITUD010000335.1 GCA_031286555.1 Microbacterium sp.
GTCGTCGACAGTGCGCCGCCGCGGGCGACGTGGGTGCGCAGGTCGCTGCGCACCCGTGCCCGGAACGCGTTGATCGAGGCATCCGCCCGCTGCAGGTTCTCGCGCGCGATCACGCGCTCGTCGTCGTAGCCGGGGGCGCGGGGCGGCGTGTTCTTCGCCGCCTTGCGGTCCTGCTGCTCCGCCGCGGCGAGGTCGGCCCGCAGGCTCTTCATCGCCTCCTGCACGCTCTGGCGGACCTCGTTCGCGATCAGGCGCACGGAGTCGGCAAGGCCGTCCTCGATGCCCGCGAGGTCGTCCGACCGGGAGGCGAGCTCTGCTCGTCCGGCATCCGTGATCGCGTAGATCGTGGTGCGGCCGTCGACGGTCTTGGTGACCAGCCCTTCCTCCTCGAGCTTGGCGAGGCGGGGGTAGATCGTGCCCGCGCTGGGCGTGTAGGTGCCGCCGGTGCGGTCGGTGAGCGCCTGGATGATGCCGTAGCCGTGCTGCGGCGACTCGGCGAGCAGCGACAGCAGGTACAGCCGCAGGTCGCCGTGCGAGAAGACCGCGGGACTCATGCCCCCTCCTCCCATTCCGGGTCGTCGGCGACGGTGGTCAGCGGCCGGCGCAGCACGGTGATGCCGCCGGAGACGGTGTTCGCGCGCACGTCGACGAAGCTGCCCGCGAGCTCGCCGGTCGAGCCGGTGAAGTTGCTGGGGCCGCTCTGCGAGCGCTGCACGCCGTCGACCGTCATCCGGCCGCTCATGGAGCGCATCACGTAGTTGGCCGGCAGCGTCTCGTCGAGGCGGATGGTCGCAGCACCCGAGACGGTGTTGAGGTTGATGGTGTTGACGTTGCCGGAGGCGTCGACGAGCGTCGCGCCGGACACGGTGTCGATGGTCGCCCTGCGCACACTGCCGGTGACGGCCACGTCTCCCGAGACGCTGTTCGCGTTCAGGGAGCCGGTGAGGTCGCGGATCTGCACGTCGCCCGAGACCGAGTTCACGGTCAGGTCGCCGACGAGGGTGTCGACGATGATGTCGCCCGAGACGGTGTTCAGGCGAGTGTCGTTGCGGATGCCGGAGACGAGGGCGCCCGCGCTGACGACGCCGAGGTTCAGGGCGATGGCGCGGGGGACCGCGACGCTGACCTCGGCCTTGGGGCCGCCGGAGCCGAAGTTGCGGAACACCTCGAGGAAGTTGTCCCAGCCCAGCTGCGGGTGGTCGATCTCGACCTGGGTGCCGTCCGACTCGATGCGGAGGTCCTTGATGGTGACGCCGTGCACCTCGATGCGGATGCCGGGTTCGTCGTGAGCGACGATGTCGACCTGACCGCCGACGAGGCCGACCTTGAGACGGGTCGCCGTGGCGATGTCGATGACGCGTTCCTCGCCCGGGGCGATGAGCCACTTCTCGGTCATGTGAGTTTCTCCTGATGTGAGCGGCGATATCGAGATATATCGCGTGCCACGAGGATAACACGATATATCGCGAGTCTGTCAAGAGTGGATGCAAAGAAGGAGGCGCCTCACAGGAAAGTGAGGCGCCTCCTTCTCGTGAGGAAGAGAGGGTCAGGGTGTGGCGTCGCCGTACACCGGCGTGTCGACCACGGGTGGACCCGTCTTCGAGGCCGGATCAGCTGTAGGCGGGGCTGTTGGTGACCTGGTCGTTGTCGAAGTTCGAGTCGATGAAGCCATCGCCCGGGCCTACGGCGATCCCGTAGGACTCGAGATCGCTGTAGGAACCGGTGGTCCGCGTGCCGAAGTCGATCGAGAACGCCAGCCCGGCGGGGTAGGCGCCCGCCGGCACGGCGGGCAGCGAGTAGAACTGCGTGGTGCGGTTCTGGAAGACGTCCGTGTTGGTCGGCGTGAGGACAGTGCCCGCCGCAGTGACGGTCGGATCACCGAGGATGCGGCTGTCGAACCAGAGCTGGAGTTCGGTGCCCGCCGGGACGGCGACCTCGGAGGAGGCGACGAAGTCCGTCGGAGTGTCGAGCGTCCAGGTGCCGCCGGTCGGCGTCGTCCCGGAGAGGGTGTCGCCTGCGCTGACAGCCAGGCTGAGGTCGATGACATCGCCGTAGACCGGCTGGGACGAGACGGAGTTGTTTCCGCCGTTCGTGTCGGTGACGCCCGCGGGGGCGACGAGAGTCAGGACGACGGGATTGAGATCCTCGAAGTAGCTCTGGTCGACCGAGTCGTACGAAACGTTGATGTACACACCGTTGTCGTAGCCGCCGGCGGGAATCGCGACAGCGATCACGACCGTCGTCGTGCGCACATTGCCGGAGGTCGTCGTGGTTCCATCCGCGACGGTGCCGTTGATGGAGATCTTCGGACCGATGAGGTTGCGAGTGTCGGTGGAGAGGACGAGGGTGGCGCCGGCCGGGATCTCGACGTCCGAGAACGCCACATACCCCGTGGTGATGCCGACCTTCACGCCGCGCGTCCCGTCAGGGCTGATCGCCTGGTAGCCGTCGCCGGCGGACCCAGCGAGTTGAATGTCGGCGAGGGCGCTGGCCGCGTACGCCGGGACGGCGATGGCGGCGGCGACGACGGGCACCGACCAGGCTGCGCCCTTCAGAGCGGTGCGGCGGGTCAGCCCGCGCTGCGCGGGCTCGACGATCTCAGGCATGGTTGAGTGATCCTCCGGTTGTTGTTCTGACGGCGAAGGTTCGCTCTTGCCTCAAGAACCCCAGCCGTATCCCCGCTGACACCGTAACCGATGATGCGGCAACCTCTGATGGGGAGAACTGCCCATGTCAGCCCGGACGTGTCGGATCAGACCCCGCCCTCGGCGCGAGATCCACGTGCAGCACATGGTCTCACGCCGAGGGCGGGGTCTCATCGAGGGAACTCGGCCCGTCAGCCGTGGCAGGCGTACCGGTTCTGCGGGATCGTGACGGTCACCGGCGATGAGCCGCCGGTCGCCTTCACGACGATCTCGCCGTTCTCGACGGCCAGGCGGTCGGTGCTGACGGTGGCCTTCGCGGTCGCTCCGGGGGCGATGCCGGTCAGGTTCGCGCTGCCGATCGCCCCGGTCGCGGTCGCGTCTACGGCGGCGGCGCCGTTGTTCGTGACCGTCAGGTCGACACTGACGTGGCCGTCGCGGCACTGCGCGAACGCCGTGGCGGACAGCGCGTCGTCGGTCGTGGCCTTCGGGTCGCGCACGGTGACACGGAACTTCCCTGCGCTCGCGATGTTGCCGGCGGCGTCGGTCGAGCGGTACTCGATCTCGTGCGTGCCGTAGCCGGGGGTGCGCTTGTGGAACGGCGACAGCGAGATGCCGTCGGTGCCGAGGTTGCCGTAGACCAGGTCGTCCACGTTGATCCCGGTGGGGGTGAACCGGAACGGTGCGCTCGAGTCGCTCGGCCAGCCGTAGTAGTGGTGCCATCCGTCGCCGTCGACGCGGAACTCGCTCACCACGTAGCCGGCCTGATCGTCCGTGCCGTTCAGATCCATGGTGAACGTGTCGTCGGCGACGTAGTGCCGCACGCCGTCGGCGTCGACGCTCGACGAGACCGCCTCGCCCACGACGGGCTCGGTGCTCGGCGCGGCGTTGTCCACCTTCCAGCTCACCTGCGCCATGGCATGACGGTCGGTGCGGTCGAAGACCGAGACCTTCACGGTCGCGCCGGCGGGCAGCTTCTGCTTCGACAGATCGAGCTGCGGGTCGCGGCTCAGCAGGGCGCCGCCCGGCGTGCCGTTGTCGATGCGCCACTCGATGACCTGACGGTCGCTGTTCGGGTGGCTGGTGTGCACCCACAGCACGTCCTGGGCGCCGACCGGCGTGGCGTTGGGCGTGTGCTGCCGGATCACGTTCGCCGCGACATCCTCGCCGGAGGCCTTCTGCTCGCCGACCGTCCACGAGAGGGTCTCGGTCATCTTGTCGTCGCGCAGCTTCGGGTCGCGCACGAAGTCGGTGGGGTCGACGACCTTCGCCTCGATCACGTCGCCGGGCCCGGCCCGAAGGGCCTTGACGTCGACGACCCGGTCGTCCTTCACCGAGGGCACTGCCGTGCCGTTCACCGACCACGTCACGTCCAGTGAGTGGTACACGGGATAGACGGTGTCGACGAAGACCTTGCCGTCGCGCGCGACGGGCCTGTCGGTCGGGGTGGACTCGTCTACCAGCGAGATCGAGGCCGAGATGTTCGCGGCCACGATCTCCCGCGAGATCTGATCCATGTAGAACCCGAGCGACTTCATCATGCTGTGCTGGCTCGGCCGCCAGATGCCGGTGCTCGAGTACTGGCCGCCCTCGTAGGTGCCGATGACACCGCCGGACTCGCTGAACTCGCCGAGCCAGCGCCACCACTTCGCCTTCTTGTCGGCCATCTCGTCGACGGTCATGATCGTGTGGTGCTTCGACGAGGGCTCGGCCCCGGTGTACGGGCCGGTCGTGGTGCCGCGGCTGTAGTAGTCGTACTCGTCCTGCAGGCTGCCGAAGGAGTGGCCGAGCTCGTGGGGCGAGATCAGCGCCGACATGGCGTTGTTCGCGCTGGCCGTGGCGTACGAGCCGCCTGCGCCGCCGTAGAGCGAGCTGTTCGAGAGGGCGAGGATCTGGTCGGCCTTCGGGGCGAGCGCGGCGTACCGCTTGGCGGCCGTGTTGTCCATGACGAGCAGGCGCTCGATGCCGGTCTTGCTGCAGCCGCTCCAGAAGCGCATGTTCAGGGGGGTGTCCAGGCGTGCGCCGTCCGGCCCGTCCTCGCACGAGGTGCCCGAGTCCTTCGACGGGATGCGCACCGCGTACACGTTGATGTAGTTCTTGTAGCTGCGGTAGGGCTCCAGGCTGAACATCACGTTCATGTGCCGCTCGACTGCGGCGTCGAACTCGCCCATCTCGTCGGCGGTGAAACCGTCGCCGAGCACGACGAGGTTCCAGCGCTTGGCGGGGTCGCCGCTGATGTGGACGGGGACGACGGTCGCATCGGCCGTGTCGTAGCTGCTCGCCGCCGCAGCAGCCTTGGCGGGTGTCACCGGTGCGGCGCCGGCGGCCGGAGCCATCAGCATGCCGACGGCGAGCAGGGCTCCCACCGTCATTCCGGCGATCGTCTTCGATCGTGTGGTCACGTTCCTTCTCCTCGCTGAGATCCGACGGTTGGCACGAGGGTATCGTGATCGATCGTGACGAATCGGTCGTTTTATCGATCGTTATCGATCGACAAAGAGGACGGATCGGCGGGCGCCGCTCAGGCCCAGATGCGGTCCAGGTAGTCGCGGATCGCGCGGTCGGAGGAGAAGTATCCGCTGCGCGCCACGTTCAGCACGGCGGCACGCGTCCAGGCATCCCGATCCGCGTAGGCGGCATCCACACGCTGCTGCGCGTCGGCGTAGGCGCGGTAGTCGGCGAGCACCATGTAGCGGTCCTCGGTGAGCAGGTTCGTGACGATCGGCTCGAAGACTGCGCGGTCGCCGCCCGAGAACGCTCCGGAGGCGATGAGATCGAGGGCGCGGCCCGCCCCGGCATCCACAGCCTCGCCCGGCCGGTAGACCGGTGCGAGGGCGGCGACCTCGGGCTCGGTCATCCCGAACAGGAAGAAGTTCTCATCGCCGACCCGCTCGCGGATCTCGACGTTCGCGCCATCGTCGGTGCCGATCGTCAGCGCGCCGTTCAGGGCGAGCTTCATGTTGCCGGTGCCGGAGGCCTCCTTGCCGGCCTGCGAGATCTGCTCGGACAGGTCGGCCGCGGGGATCACGCTCTCGGCCAGCGTCACGTCGTAGTTCGCCGGATACAGCACGCGCAGCCTGCCCTCGAGCCGCTCATCGGCGTTCACGACGTCGGCGACCGCACCAGCCAGGTGGATGATCCGCTTCGCCATGTCGTACCCGGGCGCCGCCTTCGCACCGAAGAGCACGGTGCGCGGCTGCAGAGCGGATGCCGCGACGCGGCCCGAGACCACGCCCTCGTAGGTGTCCACGACGTGCAGCACTCTCAGCAGCTGCCTCTTGTACTCGTGCAGTCGCTTGACCATCACGTCGAGCAGGTGCGTCTCGTCGATCTCGGTGCGGTCGCGAACCCTCAGCACCTCGTTCAAGCGCCGCTTGTTGTCTGCCTTCACCTGGGCGAAGGCGCTGCGGAACCCGGCATCCTCGGCGAACGGCTCCAGCTCGCGCAGCCGCTCCAGGTCGGTCACCCAGCCGTCGCCGATCGCCTCGGTGATGAGCGCGGACAGGGCGGGGTTCGCCAGCCGCAGGAAGCGGCGCGGCGTGACGCCGTTGGTGACATTGGTGAACTTCTGAGGGAAGAACTCCGCGAAGTCGGGCAGCACCGTGTCGCGCAGCAGCTGCGAGTGCAGTTCCGCGACGCCGTTTACCTTCGCCCCGGCGATCGTCGCCAGGTGCGCCATCCGCACGGCGCGCACCGGACTCTCCGCGATGATCGACATCGCGGCGACTCGCTCCTCGCCGAACCGCTCGCGCACGGCGACGAGGAACTCCTCGTTGATCCGGTAGATGATGTCGAGGTGCCGGGGCAGCAGGTCGCGCATCAGGTCCACCGGCCAGACCTCGAGGGCCTCCGGCAGCAGGGTGTGACAGGTGTACGCGAAGCAGCGCTGGGTGATCGCCCACGCGGCATCCCACGTCATGCCGTGCTCGTCGACCAGCACGCGCATCAGTTCGGGCACGGCGATCACGGGGTGCGTGTCGTTGAGCTGGAAGATCGCCCGCTCGGGCAGCTCGTCCAGCGTTCCTCCGGAGGCGAGCAGGTCGTCGACGACGTCGCCGACCGATGCCGCGGCGAAGAAGTACTGCTGCTGCAGCCTCAACTGCCTGCCCTGCGGGCTGGAGTCGTCGGGGTAGAGCACCTTCGAGATGTTCTCGGCGAACGTCTTCGCGCGCACCGCGCGCTCGTAGTCGCCGTCGTTGAAGGCCGGCAGGTCGAGCGGCTCGAGCGCCTCCGCACTCCACAGCCGCAGGATGCCGGCACCGCTGAGGTATCCGGGCACGATGAAGTCGTGGGGCACGGCGCGCACCGCCCAGCCGGTGTCCGGGTCGCCGAACCAGATCGTGCGCGCCCGCTCCGGGCGGGGGAACTCCCAGGGCGAGCCGCCGCGCATCCAGGCGTCGGGATGCTCCACCTGCTGGCCGTCCTGGAACGTCTGCCGGAAGATGCCGTACTCGTAGCGGATGCCGTAGCCGATGCTCGGCACGCCCAGCGTGGCCATCGAGTCGACGAAGCACGCGGCCAGCCGCCCCAGTCCGCCGTTGCCGAGCCCCGGCTCGATCTCGTGCGCGCGCAACTCGTCGAGATCGACGCCGCAGGCGGCAAGTGCCTCGTCCGCGACATCCGCGAGGCGGGTGGCGAGCAGCGCATTGTCGAGCTGACGACCGAGCAGGTACTCGGCGGAGAGATAGCAGATCGTCTTCCCGCCGCGCGGTGCGCGCTCTGTCTCGAGACGCCGAGCGGCGAGGTGACCTCGCACGGTGCGCACCAGGGCGAGATAGCGGTCGTCGACGGTCGAGTCCTGCAGCGAGACGCCGCGATCCTGCGCGAGGTTGAGCAGGAACTCCGCGACGAAGCCGTCCACCGTCGCGGGCGGCGCGATCACGTTCGCGAAGGCGAGCGGATGCCTCGGGCTGATGCTCTCGGGTGCGGTCACCCTATGACCGTAACCCGGCCGCGACT